>JBJORC010000054.1:0-5217 GCA_046049605.1 Bacteroidota bacterium | reverse complement strand
ACGCTTGCCAAAGCCTGCCTAGAAACCCTCCTAGCCGCTTGCAAGGATGGAAATGAAGATGCATATGTTCGCAGGGCTGCTATGGAGGCTATTAGGGCTCTTGGGGAGGTCATAAAAGCCGCTCCTACGCTTGCCAAAGACTTCCTAGACACCCTCCTAGCCGCTTGCAAGGATGGAAATGAAGATGTTCGCAGGGATGCTATGGAGGCTCTTGAGGAGTTTTCGTTGAAACAGCTAATCGAACATTATTGGGAAACTAAAAATGAAGAACTCATCCCCATAATCATGCCAAAATGCTATCAAACGCCTCTAGTGGTTACCGATAGCAATACACCTAACTGCCAAAAAATAGTCTTATATGACACTGCAGGGAAACCTGTATCATGGAACAAGCCCCAAAAAGAAGTAGAGGAGCTTATAAAGCTGATGAAGTCACAGGAAGAGACCTTTTCATGGTTTAGTATTCTCTAAACGCCTATTTGGCATAAACTAAGGGACCTGCTATGAAGAAAGCCCACGTTAGTGCCTATGCACATCGTAGACATAAACGGAGGTGCAAACGCCGTTCAGCGATAGAAGCAATTATCGGCCACCTAAAAAGTGATCACAGGCTGGGAAGAAACTATCTCAAGGGGAGCCTAGGAGAGAGCACTAACGCACTATTGGCCGGTATGGGGTTCAACTTGCTGCTCCTGGTCAGAGAAATGGCAGGTAATTTTTTGGCTATCTTGTTTTGGAGCTTTTGCCCACTAGACTTTCGTCAAAAATTGTACCTAGATACGAACTCATTGCTCCCACGTTTTATTTGTTAAGGCTCGACTAGCTAGGTTAAGTCAGTAGATTCTTGGGAAGCCACAGCCTTTGCCTAAACAAGTCTTTCTATGCTGAGCTTTGTCAAGCGTGTTGTTGTTGAGTAATGAAGATTTATTGCATAGGTTTGTTTTTTTCTAGTTCATTGGACCTGTAGCTTAATTGGATAGAGCACCGCACTACGGATGCGGAGGTTGGGGGTTCGAATCCCTCCAGGTTCACGGTCCATGGCAAAGTCACGGTAGTGCTAAAATCACCAGATGACAATACCTAGCTGGTGGGCAATGCTTGTCTCTGATTGTTTGAGGGCTGCATGAACCTGAAGTAGCTTATCTTCTTCTTCGGGCTCAAGTTTGTTCTGCAACCCTGCTCGGTTGTCTTCAATGAGTTGTTGGATGAGTCTTAGCTTGAGCCTGAGGATATTCTTAAAGACTGTTTGGTGTAAGTCGTCCTCTTCTTTAGTAGTATAAATTTGGTGCTTCTCTTCCCAATAGTCACTTACTTCATAAGGAGATGCAGTCAGGTCGATAGCAGTCTTTTTCATTGCCTCATCCTGATGCTGAGTAAAATAGGTGGCATCTACGACGTTCCCTTGAGCAAGTTGGTGCTGAAAATGCTCCATGATTTTCCTGTACTCGGGTGTACGAAAATGTACCTCCTCTAGCTCTTGGAGGAGGTACGTATACAGTAGCTTTTCACCCTCTATGGGAGCAGTTCCGTAGTTCAACAACATGCGTATGCTCTCCCGTTCATACGCTTTGATACTATCCTCCAGCTTGTGACCCGGCTCAGATTTAGAGGCCAGCATCATAGAAGCTGTATGTACATGCAATGAACGTTCACCTCTCCGGTGTTGCTCCTGCTCCTTTTGAAGGATCAGTTTGGTTTGTTCGGCGGTTAGTACTGCTTCGTCAATACTCAGGAGTTTACTGCACTGTTGGGTCAACACAGCTCTTTTAACCGCATCTGGGATCACTGCAATACTTTGGACAATTTCCTGAATAGCCCCGGCTTTTCGAATAGGGTCCTCTTGGGCCGTTTGCATGAGCAGGGTAGCTTTGAACGTAATAAAGTCCTGTGCCTGTGCCTTGAGGTAGTACTGAAAAGCTGTTACTCCCACCTTACGAGCATGGCTGTCCGGGTCTTCCCCTTCAGGCAGCAGCACAATCTTCACGTTCAGCCCCTTTTCTAATATCATGTCGATACCTCGAAGCGAAGCTTTAACGCCAGCTGGGTCCCCATCAAATACAATGGTGATGTGCTTGGTAAACCTACTAATAAGCTGAATCTGCTCTCCAGTCAGCGAGGTCCCTGAGGAGGCAACCACGTTAGCAATACCGGCCATATGCAGGCTGACTACATCTGTGTAGCCTTCTACAAGATAACAGCTGTCTTCTTGTCTGATCTGCTGCTTGGCTTGAAAGATTCCGTATAGAGAATCACTCTTGCGGTAAATGTCCGTTTCTGGCGAGTTGATGTACTTGGGTTGATTCTTATCCGCCTTGAGCATCCGGGCACCAAAGGCAATCACCTTACCCGACACATTGTGAATGGGAAAGATCACCCTGCCCCTAAATCGGTCATACGTCTTGTGCTCCTTTTGGATAACGAGTCCTGCTTTTTCTAAGAGTGTTTCCTCGTACCCCTTATTTTTGGCAAACTGGCAGAAAGCCTCCCAAGTATCCAGACTGTAGCCTAGTTCAAATTTTCTGATAAACGGCTCAGCAAAATTCCTTTCTTTCCAGTAACTCAGTCCTACGGTTTGTCCCTCAGGATGTTCCCACAAGGTGCCCACATAGTACTCTTTGGCGAGGTTAAGCAAGATATAGAGGCTGTCTTTTTGTTGTTGTTGTACTTGCTGCTCATGAGGCTCAGACTCTTGGATGTCAATGCCATACTTGTTGGCTAGGTATTTTACGGCTTCTATAAAGCTTATCCCTTCTATTTCCCGTATAAAGGTGATGGCATCGCCAGCAGCATCGCATCCAAAGCATTTGTAGAATCCTTTGGTAGGTGATACAGAAAAGGAGGGAGTTCTCTCTTGGTGAAAAGGACAGCATGCCCACAGATTTTGTCCCTTTTTCTTGAGTGGCAGAAAGTCAGCGATGACTTCCTCTATATGGACGCTACGTTGTACTGCTTGTATGGTTTCCTGGCTGATGGACACTTTGTATTTGGCCAATAAATGCCGAAGCGAAAAAAAAGAATAAATAAGTCAATCAATAAGTCGTCTCGATACCATGATACTGTTCCTGCACTGCATAGTCTTTTCTTAGTGGATGCCCCTCCCAGTCGGCAGGTAGCAAGATACGCCGGAGATCTGGATGGTTGGTGAAACTAATGCCCATTAAGTCATACGCTTCACGTTCATGCCAATTAGCGCCTCTCCAGACATGGCTTACTGAGGGGACTTCAGGCAATGGCTCACCAGGCTTCTCCCTGACCACCAACACCTTGAGCATCAGCTGCAGGTCATACGGAATGGAGTACAGGTTATAGATGAGTTCTAAAGTGTTTGCTTCAGAACCATTGTCCAGGGCTGTTATACAAGACAGATAATCGAAATAGGTTTTTTTATGCGTTTGTAGCAATTGGCCTATTTCGGCAATGCGTTGAGCTGGGACACGAATGGCTGGTGGTACAGCATGTGGGTCTTTTTCTAAGATGATGGCTGGCCCCAAGTTCTGGATAAGCAGGTTGATGAGTTCTTCGAAAGTCATCGGTAGATAGCTAGACTTTAGGAACTTCACGCATAGGTACTGTCGAAGTATTTGATGACCTACTCTTTTCTTGGCGAATCTTTTCTTGCAGTTTCAAAAATCCACCAATCAAAGCTTCAGGCCTCGGCGGGCAACCTGGCACGTATACATCTACAGGGATAATTCTATCCACACCTTTAACTACATGGTACCCATGTTGCCAATACGGACCGCCGCAATTGGCACATGAACCCATCGAAATTACATAACGTGGCTCAGCCATCTGCTCGTAGAGCCGTTTAATTCTATCGGCCATCTTAAAAGTAACTGTGCCTGATACGATCATCACATCCGCCTGGCGTGGAGAAGCTCTAGGGATGATCCCCAAGCGGTCCAGGTCGTAGTCAGAGGCATAGGCCCCCATCATTTCTATAGCACAGCAGGCCAAGCCAAATGTCATGGGCCACAAAGAAGACCTCTTCGACCAGTTGAGGAGTTCATCAAGTTTGGCAAAAATTACTTCTCCGTCTCCTGTTTTTTGTGAATTCATGCAGTTAGTTGCTTGTGTGTGGTTGTCTTGTCGGTAGTTGCTGCATAGCGGCTGTTGACTCGGTCATAGAGTGCCTTAGGTACTTTGGATGAAAAGGAAGAGGAGGGAAGGGGGGAGTGTATACCCGCCAGGTGTCCTTGGCTCCATACATAAGCAAGGCCCAAAGCAAGCAAGATAATAAATAAGGTCGCCGATATCGCTGTATAACTGGCCCATAAGCCTCCTGTAGCCTTATTGAGTGCTGGGTTTGCCCATACTGTTGCCCATGGGAATAACAACACCGTCTCTACCTCAAAAAGCATGAAGACAATTGCAATGACATAGAAGCGGGTGTTAAACCTCCCCCAGGAACTTCCAGTAGGCTCTTCACCCGACTCATAGTTATGCAATTTTTCTGTGTTGGGGTTTTGAGGCCGTAGTAAAGAGCTTATCAATGAACCAATACTTACAAAAAGTAGGCCTCCTGCTATAAAGGTCAATATTTCTAGGAAGGCAACTTGCTCGATACCCATCATTGTGTAGCTGTTGGCTTGTTGGAGAAACAACGTTCTCCAGGCCCTAAAGTAGAGAAATAAACAGCAATACTGAGGAGTATCTGTCCAAGAACTCAATCCCCATCCGGGCATCCTCATTTTGGATGCCCGAGGAAATCCAGTCGAAGAAAATAGCTTGCCTCTTTGCTGAGGATCATTACGGTATCTCTGCTACCCCTTTTCCCATGTTGATCGTATTGGTAAGAGGTTACTGGGCACCCACAGGTGACCTTTTGAGGATAGTTGCCTGCCGCTATCTTTGGCCGTGCAAGGTGCCTTCTTTCAAATGCATAACCGACAGTCGCCGGAATCATGACCACTAATAGCCCCCAGTTCCCGAAGTACTCTGCTAAATAGTCGAGCCTTAATAAATAAGTTCATGGGCGTGCTAGCTTTCAGCGAGACGTAGGGTGGTGCCTCCTCGCCGGGGCGGCGTTCCTTTTTGTCTGCCACACAAAAAAGAACGAGACCTTTGCATGGCCAATTTAGTAATTAGGGCATATCTTGATAGTTGTATGTCATTCTCAACCGTTGAGTCTAGATAGCAGGTTCCTTAGTTTATGCCAAAACAGTGGTATAAGCTCAAAGTATTATACTGGAATTTTTCTCGTTAACCCAAAAAATA
>JBJORC010000053.1:0-7909 GCA_046049605.1 Bacteroidota bacterium | reverse complement strand
GAAATGGCAGGTAATTTTTTGGCTATCTTGTTTTGGGGCTTTTTCCCACTAGACTTTCGTCAAAAATTGTACCTGGATACAAACTCATTGCTCCCACGTTTTATTTGTTAAGGCTCGACTAATTAGTATTCCTTAAGAAACTCTCTTTATGGAGTTGTTCTTTTTTCTTTTATCGACCGTTTTCTTCACCGGCAAGGCCTTGATTTTTTACTATTATGGGGAAAGTAGACAAAAGTCAGCTGCTGCTGAAAAATTTATAAAATCATCGTCCTGTTCCTAACCACCTCAACCCGCGGCCCTTTGGGCCTCAAAAATTAGATGAGCTTTAACACCCTGCTCCTTCAGATTTCTTAACAAAATTTTACAAGGGCGGCATGAGTACGCATAAGGGAAAAGTTTATAAGGTTCTGGCTGTTACCACTAAGCAAGTAGCATTGCCCCCCTAAGTCCCTAATCACCCATTGGTTCTTGGCCATAGTATAGCGCTGGTCTCCGCTTTTTTGTTCTTTCTAGTGCCTTGTCGTAACGCCACTGTTGAATAGCCTCGGCATTGCCAGACAGTAATACGGCAGGGACTTCCATGCCTTGAAAATTAGCCGGTCTTGTATAGGCAGGAGGCGCAATCAAATCCTCTTGAAAAGAGTCGGTTAATGCTGATGTTTCGTCTGATAATGCTCCGGGCAGCAGCCTAACGATCGTATCTACCAAGACAGCAGCTGCTAGTTCGCCTCCTGATAGGACATAGTCACCAATACTGATTTCTCGTGTTATAAAATGCTCCCGCACTCTTTCGTCTACGCCTTTATAATGCCCACATAGAATAACTAAGTTGTCTCGCAAGGAAAGTTCATTGGCGACCCTTTGGGTCAGCCGTTCTCCGTCTGGGGCCATGTATATAAACTCTTGGTAGTTTACCTTTGTTTTGAGCGTATTAATGCAGCGTGCGATGGGCTCTATCATGAGCAGCATGCCTGCCCCGCCGCCATACAAGTAGTCATCTACTTGGCGGTGTTTGTCCGTAGCATACTCCCTTAAATCATGGAGGTGGATAGCTATCTTTGCTCTATTAACAGCCCTCTTGATGATGGAGTGTGAGAAGGAGCTTTCTAAAAGCTGGGGCAGGCAAGTGATAATGTCAACTCTCATAAGAACCGGCTAAGTCTTCACCATCCTGAAAATAGATTGGAGTGACAAATGGCACCGGTAGCGAGGGAGGGGATCGAACCCTCGACCTCCGGGTTATGAATCCGACGCTCTGACCGCCTGAGCTACCTCGCCAGAAATGGCCCCATTATACACAATATGTGTCAAATTACAATTTGCGATATGTATATTTTTGGCGGACTTTCGCCATAGAAGCTCCCGAGATCAGGTGATGCATGGATAATCAGCGATGAAGAAAATTGATAAACTTGTTTTTAGCTCCTTTTTGGGGCTGTTTCTGCTCACTGTTTGTGCGGCTTTTTTTGTGCTCTTGATGCAGTTTTTTCTTCTCAATTTTGATGAATTGATTGGAAAAGGGTTGGGCCTGGCTATCTATGCACAATTAGCCTATTACGTCGGCATTCTAGCAACAAAACAAGCTTTCCCTTTGGCCATCCTGCTTGCTTCTATCATGGCGCTGGGTAACCTTGGTGAGCACCATGAACTCACGGCGCTGAAGAGTGCTGGCATCTCACTACCCAGAGCTTTATTGCCTCTGTTCTGCTTTGTATTGCTGCTGAGTATGCTTGTTTTTTTCTCTAACAGTTATGTAGTGCCTCGCGCTTATTTGGATACATTTAGCTTGCTGCATGATCTGTGCAAGAAGAAGCCTTCTGTAGCCATCAAAGAGGGGATGTTTTATGATGGTATACCTGGCTACAGTATCAAAGTCCTCAAAAAACTGGATGATCAAAAAACGCTACAGGGCATCATGATTTACGACCACACCCACGATAGAGGCAATGTATCGCTGACCATGGCCGAATCCGGCAGGATATACGCAAATCAGGACGAAACATATTTGGTGATTGAGCTGTTCAATGGACACAATTACGTAGAGGAGCCACCACAAGCCAACACCGCTGCCAGCAATGATGAGCGAGTGCCCCGATTTTACAGAAGTAGTTTCAAAACCCAAAAATTGCTCCTCAGCTTAGAATCATTCAAGCTATCTAGAACAAGGCAAGAGTTGTTTACTAGTTCTTATAGGACGAAAAATACAAAACAATTGGCTGCCGACGTTGTTGCTATGAAAAACGCCGTAAAGGAAGTCAGGCAGTCCTTGAATGCAGAGGCATTGTGCCTTCTGACACCACCTGACAACATTGAACCAACTGCTGCGATAGTGCAGGGAAACTTACTAGAGGTAGTCAATATCTTGCATCTCAAGGCTTATGCTGAGCAACACCATCGTGCCAAGACCCAGTCAGAGGCACTACGTGATGCTAGTGACTTGCCTAAAGCGTTATCGACACTGTACAAGGCAACGGACTTGGCGTACATCTATGGAGAAGCACTGGAGAAGGCAAAGACCTTTAAGGGGGAAGTAGCACGGCAAGCAACCGAGACGAAACGGCTAGAAAAAGAACTCAAAAGCCATGAACTAGCACGGAATAAGATGATGGCATGGGCGGCAAGCTGTATTGTTGTGTTCTTGGTTGGCGCACCCCTAGGTGCTATCATCAAGAAGGGAGGACTGGGTGTTCCCCTGATTATTGCCACAGGCTTGATAGTGTGGCATTATATTTTTGAAATGTTAGGAGAAAAATGGACAAAAGAAGGAATTATCGATACTTTTAGCGGAGCCTGGCTGGCCAATTGGTTATTGCTTCCTTTTGGGTTATTCTTTTTAAGACAAGCCTATCAAGATGCGCGCTTCTTAGAGGCTGATTTTTATATTGTGCTGTTGGAAAGGATCAAAAAACATGTGTACAAAGTCAGCAAACTACTCAGGCCTCCCCGTAACCAGTAGTCCCTCATGCAGCCTATTGAAGAGTCTGTGGCTATAAAGGTGAGCTGAGAGTCGGTGGCAGCAGGTTGTTGGTGTATGTTTTTTTTCTTACCTTTGGACCCGCTTCCGAATAGCCTATAAGCAATTACAATGAAACTAACCAAGGCAGAAAAAGAAGGCTTGTTTCAAGCATTTGGCGCCCAAAAATCAGCAAAAGATACAGGATCTACAGAATCTCAGGTGGCTCTTTTTACCCAAAGGATCAAACACCTAACCCATCGTTTGGGGATTCATAAAAAAGACAAGGCCTCTAGGTTAGGCCTGACCAAGCTTGTTGGCAAACGCAAACGCCTGTTATCCTATCTAAAACGGGAAGACTTGGAGCGATACCGAGCAGCGATAGCTAGCCTTGGCCTAAGAAAGTAGGCTTATGCTCCCTCAAGGCACGTGTATATGGTTGAGTATCTTTTCCGTGCCTCAAGCCAATAGGTACTTCTCGGCTGGTACAAGCGTCGCGGAAAAACTCCATTGATACACCAACAGACTCAGATTGAACAAATATGCAACCTATAGCAAAGACCATACAACTTGCTGATAATCGAACCATTACCATCGAAACAGGCATGCTAGCCAAGCAGGCTGATGGAGCGGTGGTAGTGAGGATGGGCGATACCATGCTTCTCGCTACTGTAGTAGCCAACAGAGAGCCTAAAGAAGACGTAGAATTTTTACCTCTTTATGTGGATTATCAAGAGAAATTTGCGGCAGCAGGCAAAATTCCTGGAGGCTTTTTAAGGCGAGAAGGAAGGCTAGGAGATCATGAAATATTGATTGCGCGTCTGGTAGATCGTGCCATTCGGCCACTTTTTCCAAAAGAATATACCTCTGAAACACAAATCAACATTTCGCTCATCTCTGCTGGCGAGGACGTGCTTCCCGATGCCTTGGCAGCGCTGGCTGCCTCTGCAGCCTTAATGGTCTCTCCTATACCTTTCTCCGGTCCTATATCTGAGGTGCGTGTTGCCAGAATAGAGGGTCAATTGTATATCAATCCAACCCCCAAGGCCCTCGAGGCGGCTGATATCGACATAATTGTAGGTGCTACTGCGGAGAGTATCCTCATGGTCGAAGGAGCAATGAATGAAGTTCAGGAAGAGGAAATGGTGGCAGCCATACAATTTGCCCATGAGGTCATCAAAGAACACTGTCGGGTGCAAGAAGCATTGGCTGCTGCTGTAAGCGCAAGTACAAAAAATCCCGTGGAAGCAAATCCACAAGAAGCCCCTGCCTGGAAAGAAACAGTGTTCAAAGCATTGTATGACAAGGTCTATGCCGTGGCCCAGCAAGGGATCAACAACAAGCAGCAGCGTAAAGAAGCCTTTCAAGCAGTCAAGCAAGCTTACCTACAAAGCCTGCCAGAAGACCAAGAGATTGATCTTATCTCGTTTAAGCACTTTTTCCATGACATGGAAAAAAAAGCTGTCCGTGCCTTAGTTTTGGACAAGGGAATGCGCCTGGATGGTAGAAAGCTAGATGAGATCAGACCTATATGGACAAAAGTAGACTACCTGCCAGCGGCGCATGGTTCTTCCGTTTTTACCAGAGGAGAAACCCAGTCTCTCACTACTGTAACGCTGGGCAGTAAACTGAATGAGCAGATCATAGACCGTGCCATGATAAGTGGCTACAACAAGTTTATGCTTCACTACAACTTCCCAGGCTTTTCTACCGGGGACGTAAAACCCAACAGAGGTCCTTCCAGAAGAGAGATAGGTCATGGCAACTTGGCATTGCGGGCCTTAAGCAAGGTGCTGCCCGGAGAAGAAGAGAACCCCTATACCCTTCGCATAGTATCCGACATTCTCGAGTCCAATGGTTCTTCCTCCATGGCTACAGTATGTGCAGGTTCCTTGGCCCTCATGGATGCAGGAGTGCGTATCAAAGCAGCCGTATCCGGTATTGCTATGGGGCTGGTCATTGACCCTGAAACTGGCAAGTACGCTGTATTATCAGATATTTCAGGTGATGAGGACCACTTGGGTGACATGGACTTTAAGGTAGCAGGTACACGGAAGGGCATTACCGCCTGCCAAATGGATATCAAAGTAGCGGGACTATCGTATCAAATCTTGGAAGCAGCCTTGGCGCAGTCTAAAGCTGGGCGGTTACATATTCTTGAAGAGATGAATAAGGGCATAGCCAAGCCAAGAGAAGATTACAAGCCACATGTTCCCAGAATAAGCACCATGCGTATTGCCAAAGATATGATCGGTGCTGTCATTGGCCCGGGTGGTAAAGTGATCCAAGAAATACAACGGGAAAGTGGTGCCACGGTGCTTATTGAAGAAGAAAATGGCGTAGGTGTTGTCAAGTTTTTTGCCCCTGACCAAGAAGCTATCGCAAAAGCAGAGCAGCGGGTGAAAGATATTGTTGCCGAGCCTATCCTAGGGGAAGTATACACTGGCAAAGTAAAAACTATAAAAGACTTTGGCGCTTTCGTAGAATTCATGCCTGGCAAAGACGGACTATTACACATCTCTGAAGTGAAATGGGAGCGCATAGCAGACTTAGGGGGTATCCTGGAAGAAGGGGAAGAGATACAAGTCAAACTCACAGAGATTGATCTTAAAACGGGGAAATACAGGCTTTCTCGTAAGGTCTTGTTGCCAAAACCTGTCGAAGCTTCCGCTGGTTAGCTCGTGGCCTATCTAAGTGACAAAAAAGAAAGGCGCACACCCCGGCTGCTGTGTTGCACACCCGCAAATTACTACTCCTGTTCGTTCTATTTAAAGCGTATAATCGAATCCTCATGAGACAGCTTAAGATAAGCAAACAAATTACCAACCGAGACAGCCAATCACTAGACAGGTACCTACAAGAGATAGGGAAGGTAGATTTATTGACTGCTGATGAGGAAGTAGTCTTGGCCAAGCTCATTAGAGCGGGCGATAAATTAGCGCTTGAAAAGCTTACTAAAGCCAACCTCCGCTTTGTTGTATCTGTGGCCAAACAATACCAGAACCAAGGTCTATCCTTAAGTGATCTTATTAACGAAGGGAACTTAGGCTTGATCAAATCAGCACAACGATTTGATGAGACAAGAGGCTTCAAGTTCATTTCTTATGCTGTGTGGTGGATCAGGCAATCCATTCTACAGGCATTGGCAGAGCAGTCTAGGATCGTGCGCTTGCCGTTGAACCGAGTGGGCTCTTTGAACAAGATGTCTAGGACTTTTTCTCAGCTAGAGCAAAAATATGAGCGCGAACCTACCCCTGAGGAGTTAGCAGAAGTGCTGGAAGTCAGTGCCAACGAGGTGAGAGATACCATGAAGGTATCTGGGCGGCATATTTCGGTAGATGCCCCCTTCGTAAAAGGGGAAGAAAATAGCCTATTAGACGTCCTAGAGAATAGTTCTGAAGAAAAACCAGATGATGAGTTAATGCACGACTCGCTGCGAAAAGAGATACGGCGATCTCTGGCCACACTTACTGAACGAGAAGCTGACGTAATCTTACTTTACTTTGGGCTGAATGGTACACATCCGATGACTTTAGAAGAGATAGGTGCTCGATTTCATTTAACCCGTGAGCGTGTGCGGCAGATCAAAGAAAAAGGCATCAAAAAGCTCAGGCAGTCCTCACGCAGTGATACTTTGAAGCCCTACCTAGGCTGAGCTATTTTTTGACCATGAATCCAGCAGTTGCAAAGGTACTCATCATTGGCTCAGGACCTGCCGGTTATACTGCCGCCATCTATGCCGCCAGGGCAGGCCTCACCCCCCTACTCTACCAGGGTCACCAACCTGGAGGACAGTTGACTATTACTACGGATGTAGAGAACTATCCCGGTTATCCCGAAGGGGTACAAGGGACCCAAATGATGCGCGACTTTCAACAGCAGGCCCAGCGGTTTGGTACTACAATCCATGCAGCCAACGTTACCGCTGTCAACTTTTCTACCTATCCCTACCAAGCAACCATCGATGACCAGCACGCCATCAAAGCAAAAGCCATCATTATTGCTACGGGTGCTGCTGCCAAATGGCTAGGCCTGCCCTCTGAGAAGCGGCTCAATGGCAAAGGAGTCTCTGCATGTGCCGTCTGCGATGGGTTTTTTTTCAAAGGTCAGGAGGTAGCCGTAGTAGGTGGGGGAGATAGCGCTGCAGAAGAAGCTTCTTATTTATCCAATATTTGCAGTAAGGTATACATACTCGTGCGTAGGGACAAGTTACGTGCTTCAGCCATCCTGCAACAACGTGTGATGAGCAAACCCAATATCGAAATTTTGTGGCAAACCGAGGTGGAGGAGATCCTAGGTGCAGAAGCTGTAACGGGCGTACGTGTGGTTAACAACCAAACTCAGAGGAAGCAAGATATACCTCTCCAAGGTCTTTTTGTGGCGGTTGGTCATCAGCCCAACACCGCCCTATTTGCACCTTACCTGAACCTGAATGCTCAGGGATACATCCAAACCATTGCAGGCACTACCCAAACCAACGTCCCTGGTGTCTTTGCAGCAGGCGATGTCCAGGATGCAGTATACAGGCAAGCAGTGACCGCGGCAGGTACAGGGTGCATGGCTGCCTTGGATGCAGAACGGTTTCTGGCCGCGCAGGAGGCCTAACACAGAGTCAATGCAGCGTCGCTTCAAAAATCCTTGGAGCTATCCTCACTTCTTACAACACAAGACCTTTGCATGGTGTAGGATGCTCTAAACGCCTATTTTTTGGGTTAACGAGAAAAATTTCAGTACAATACTTTGAGTTTATGCCACTGTTTCGGCATAAACTAAAGAACCTGCTATCTAGATTCAAAGGTTGAGGATGACATACAACTATCAAAATATGCCCTAATTAGTCGCCCCTTAACAAAGGGAAATTTCATTGCCTACTATGCGATAAGGAATATTTTTTGAATATTTTACCCAAAATAGCGTAGCAAAAAACGCAAGGAAAGGATAAATTTAGTTCAAAAC
>JBJORC010000052.1:0-12082 GCA_046049605.1 Bacteroidota bacterium | reverse complement strand
TTTTTGGGTTAACGAGAAAAATTCCAGTATAATACTTTGAGCTTATACCACTGTTTTGGCATAAAATAAGGAACCTGCTATCTAGATTCAACGGTTGAGAATGACATACAACTATCAAAATATGCCCTAATTACTAAATTGACCATGCAAAGGTCTCGAGCCGTAAGCGCGCAAGTTGGCTGCACGTGCGTCTACACGAAAACCGGGGTGGTTCTGTTTCCATAACGGTGATTTTTTTGGTTAGTTTTTGTGTGGCAGACAGAAAGAAATGTGCCTTGATCAGGGGACAACTCAAGAATTAATGGCATAGCTTTTGATGGGGTAGAGTAAATGGCTTACCATAGACCCCACTATTCAATAACCACTGCTATGAACCTCAATAATTACACCATCAAAGCGCAAGAGGTCGTTCAGCGTGCTTTGAAAATTGCTCAAGACCAACACCGGCTTGCTATAGAGCCAGGTCATCTGCTCCAAGCAATACTACAAGTAGAGGGGCATAGCATTGATTTTTTACTAAAAAAGCTCGCCATCAATCGGTCATTACTAGCGCACAAGCTAGATGACCTTGTTGATAGCTACCCCAAAGCTTCTGGACAACAACCCTACCTGGCTAGCGATAGCAACACTGCCCTGAGAAAGGCTGAGGCATACCTAAAAGATTTCAATGATGAGTTCATTGCGGTAGAGCACCTACTTTTGGGACTGGCAGCAGGCAACGATAAAACGGGCAGCCTCATGAGAGACGTAGGCTTTGAAGAGAAAGCGCTTACCAAAGCCATTCATGAACTTAGGGGAACAAATCGGGTGACCGATCAGAATGCGGAAGCCAAGTACAGGTCCTTGGAACGTTATTCCAACAACCTGAATGCACTGGCCAAAGCGGGTAAAATAGATCCCGTCATTGGAAGGGACGAAGAGATCAGACGCATACTGCAGATCCTTTCTAGGAGGACTAAAAACAACCCACTGCTCCTTGGCGAGCCTGGTGTAGGCAAGACAGCCATTGTAGAGGGGCTAGCCCAAAGAATTATTGATGGTGACGTGCCAGAAAGCATCAAGTCTAAAACGATTATTTCCCTCGATATGGGGCTCTTGGTGGCAGGGGCCAAGTATAAAGGTGAGTTTGAGGAACGCCTTAAGGCAGTCATCAAAGAAGTAACCGACTCGGCTGGAGAAGTCATTCTCTTTATCGATGAAATCCATACTCTGATCGGTGCAGGGGCTGGTGGGGAGGGTGCTATGGATGCCGCCAACCTACTGAAGCCTTCCTTGGCACGTGGAGAGCTGCATGCTATTGGGGCCACTACGCTCAAGGAGTATCAGAAGTATATTGAGAAAGACAAAGCCTTGGAGCGAAGGTTCCAAACCGTGATGGTGGACGAGCCTGCCCCTGAAGATGCTATCTCGATCTTGCGGGGCATCAAAGACAAGTATGAGCTACACCATGGCGTAAGGGTCAAGGATGACGCTATCATTGCAGCCGTCCAACTCTCTCACCGCTATTTGCCTGACCGATTTTTGCCTGACAAAGCCATTGACCTGATGGATGAGGCAGCTGCCAAACTCCGTATAGAAATAGATTCTATGCCAGCAGCACTGGATGAACTGCAACGCAAGATCATGCAACTAGAGATCGAGCGCGAGGCCATTCGCAGAGAAGAGGATAAGAAGAAAGAAGAGGCACTTTCTAAAAGCATTGCCGAACTCAGTGAAAAACGCAATACACTCAACGCCAAATGGAAACAGGAAAAAGCCTTCATACAAAGCATCCGGCAAAAGAAAGAACGGCTAGAGCAGCTTAGGCTGGAGGCAGAGCAAGCAGAACGCGACTTTGACTATGGTAAGGTGGCGGAGATTCGGTATGGGAAAATTACAGCGATAGAAAAGGAGCTAGCAACACTACAGCAACAAGCCCATGGCCACAAGCAAGACAGCCCCATACTGAAGGAAGAAATCGATCAAGAAGACATTGCAGAAGTAGTGGCCAGGTGGACCGGCATTCCGGTGGTTAGAATGCTCCAAGGTGAAAGAGACAAGCTGCTTCGCCTAGAGGAAGTACTAGGGCAAAGTGTAGCAGGTCAGGAAGAAGCCATCAGTGCCATTGCCCATGCAGTACGCAGGAGTAGAGCAGGCTTGCAAGACCCCAAGCGGCCTATTGGCTCTTTTATATTTTTGGGTACCACGGGGGTGGGTAAGACAGCACTGGGCAAAGCCCTGGCTGAGTTCTTATTCAACGACGAGAATGCCATGGTACGCATTGATATGTCAGAATACCAAGAAAGACATGCCATCAGCAGACTCATAGGTGCTCCTCCCGGATACGTAGGCTATGATGAAGGGGGACAACTGACAGAGGCGGTCAGACGAAGACCCTACGCAGTTGTACTACTAGATGAAATAGAGAAGGCGCATCCCGATGTATTCAATATTCTGTTGCAGGTACTAGATGATGGTAGACTGACAGACAATAAGGGAAGGGTAGCCAATTTTAAGAACACCATCATTATTATGACCACCAACCTGGGGGCTCATCTGATTCAGGAAAATTTAGCAGACTTAGACAAAAAAAACGTACAGACTACACTCGAACAAACCAAAGATCAAGTGTTTGAACTACTTAGTAAGGCCATGCGTCCTGAATTCTTAAACCGCATCGATGAAATAATCATGTTCAAACCACTCTCTAAATCAGTGGTCAAACAAGTAGTCACCATACAACTCCAGCAGCTGCAACAACGCTTACAACAGAGCGGTATCAAGCTTACCATTGATGCGTCAGTAATTGCCTACTTAGGTGAACAAGGATACAGCCCACAATTTGGTGCTAGGCCTTTAAAACGACTTATACAACGTGTCATCCTCAATGTACTTTCCAAAGAACTCCTTGCTAACACTGTTCACAAGGAGCTACCCATTCAAGTGTCGCTGGCAGACCACAACCAAGTGCTGTTCAGCAACACGAAGCAACCTGGATCCCAGAGCTAGCTCATTTGCAGAGACACTATTGCAGAATGCCCAAAAATTCCCATTTTCAGGCTATCCACGGGGATTTACCCCTACTTCTGTAGTACTTTCAGATATTTCATTACTTGCTTATAATTCAACCGATAATGAGAAATTGCACAACCGGATTGTGAATTAATTCTTGGACTATGAACTATGTAAAGCCTTGTAATTATTCAGTCAGATTAATAGAAAAATTAGAGTCATTAGATAGTAAGAGCGTACTGAATGTTGATTTGATTAATAGAGCTATCTTCCTCGCCAAGAAGTACCATCGAGATCAAAAAAGGAAGTCGGGAGAACCCTATTATTCGCATCCGCTAGAAGTGGCTTATATGGTGTCTGAATACGAGCTGAAAACTGATGTAATAGTGGCCAGCATATTACACGATATCGTCGAAGATACTGAAATTACTATAGAGGTGGTTTTTGGTGACTTTGGGAAGAGGACAGCCGAAATAGTCCACAGGCTTACTCGTGATAGACCTGATGGTAGCAAGTTAAGTGTCGAGGAGACTTTGAATAATATCTATCAAGCAAAGGATAGGGAAGCGTTGCTAATAAAACTATTTGATAGGTTGCATAACCTGCAGACTTTAGGAGCTATGTCTCCGGAAAAAGTGAAAAAAATAACAAAAGAAACACTCAATCTTTTCATTGTGACTGCCATGTACATGGGGCACAAAGACTTAGAAAAAAAAATCTATGAACTTTGTTGTGCTAACCTACCCATCGACCCTTCCTTTGATAAGGATTTTCAATTCAGCGAATTCGAGTCGTATTTGGATGTTTTAGAAACATCCTATAGTCACCAGACTGTTTCTCAAGTTTTTCAAAATGTAATAGACCAAGTAAAAAACAGAGAGTAATAGGCATAGAAACCAAAAATATCCCATATGCACCCAAAAATCTGGTTGCATAAACTAGTCCAAACGATGTTATGATGTAGAGCGTGATGTGCGCCATTGCTGTAATCATGCTCGCATAACGGAACCTTTTGAAAATTGGGAAATGCATTAGAAATATAGCTTTCGCAGGTATTGTAGAATGTCCAAAAGCCACCCCAATTATTTGAATTACTAAAATCGTTAGACTCGATTCTGCTTTTGCCAGTAAGAAAGGAACCAGAAAAAGAAACGGGACATAGATGATTAGCTTTAATTTTAGTAGTAATAAAGGATGTATCTTTTCTGTGAGCCGAATAAATGTAAACAGACCAACCAGATTAAATATCGAAACGATGAAATTATGACGAATCAATTCTACACTTGTATAATGAAACTGGGTTTTCAGTATCGTGCCACAATAAACGTAGGAGAAATAGAAACAAAATGGCCAACCGCAAAAAATTAAGAAGTAAGCTAGAGAAGTCTTAAAAGATACTTTTTCTAAAAATGCTGCATTACTCTGCAATGCTTGTTCGTTCTCACCCGTTCTTTTAAGCATACTACGTAACTTGCGGGTCGCATCGCTAAATTCTGGAGACTCACGCAATGTTACTCTTGCAGCGGAGCCGATTAGGGCAATTGTCGCGCCGATCCAGAAAATAACCCTCCAGTTTATACCAAGAGATAGCACAACTTGTGCTACCATCAATGAGACAGACATTCCAACAACGCCGGCAAAACCTATGTACCCAACCGCTTTGTACCTTAAAGGTGGTTCTATCAACTCCGCAGTATAGAGTTCAGCACCAATAGATTCCCCTATAGAAGACATCCCCTGTAAAGCTCTGCAAATTGTAATAACCCATGAAGCAGCTATGCCTATTTGGGCATACGTCGGAACATTTGCCATGACTATACATGATACTGCCATAATCATTGTTGTGATAATTACAGTATGCTTCCTTCCAACCTTATCACCAATATATCCAAATAGTAACGCGCCTATTGGTTTTAGAGCAAAGGTGGAACAAAAGGTGAAAGCAGATAAGAGAGAACTAATAAACGGATCAAATTTGGGGAAAAACAACTCATTTAATATAACACCCATATGGACAAACAACATGAGGTCGAAGTACTCTAAAAACGTACCTACTTGTAAAAGAAATATGGCTCCCTTTTGCTCTTTATTTAATCTTCTCATACAACAACTAATCCGTTTAATTGGCGATCTAAAAAACACGTACAACCACCCCCTGCAACCTCTTTTTGCTCTCTTGTAAGACTCTTCCGTGCTAACTTATTGCATTCATAGAACAGAACTGCCGACACACCCCCGTATCTACCGAGTTTAATCATGAATAGCAAGGCCTCTCAACTGAATAATTAAAAATTATTACATCGACTGTGATTAACCATTTAGAATATACTTAAAACTCATTGTACTCTTTGACACCCTGAGATTATTGCAAAACATTTTTTTCCTTTTATGAATTACTTCTGTGACTATTTCGAAACAATGCACTAGTTAAATGTGCAGCAGGCGACCTCGGTGGTAGATTACAGCGAACTATGTGGCCTTGGCTGTGTTACTAGAGTAGGAGTTCCACCTGGGTCACATAGTGCTTGGTAAGTCGACCTCCCAGAGCTTGTTTATTTTTTACGTCTACTGTCTCTAAATCATAGCGCAAGATCTGTAAGGGTGCTTGGGGGCTGGTACGGTAGGTAATGGTTAATTGAGGGTTAGTTGCCGTAGTGGCCAGGACTACATGAGAGCCCTTAGCGGTTGTAATAAAACCGAACTTCTTATCCAGCGTGGTGGTTGCTATACAAAATCGTTTTGCAAAGTACTGCTGGGTTTTGCCGTCGTAGTACACTACGGAAAGGGGCTGTGCAGGCCTAAATTGCTCTAGGAGTATGACTTTTTCTGGATCATACCGGTGCGTTAAGTCGCAACTCGTGAGCATGTAGTGGCCCTCTTTGAAGACCACTAGTAAACGGTCTTGTGCCTGAAATTGCCCCAAAAGCGTACCTCTACCCGCTTTGTTGAGCCGACCCACTGTACTATCATACCAAACGTCTACTGCCCCGAGGGTAGACTCGCCTAAGGCCTTGAAGCGAATTTTACGAACGGCATGCTTGGTCAAAATGTTGCCTTGCGCTGCCCTCCCTCTAATATCTAGCGTAGCGAAATCAAAATCAAAGATCTTATTTCGGGCCTTTGAGAGGTCAGAGAGCACTACAGTGACTACTTCGGCTTCGCCATTGGGATTGTCGGTCAAGTATAGTACTCGCGACTTAGGGGCGCCTTTTGTTAGGTCGTACACTTTGTCGCGCGTAATACCCAACATACGGAACCGCTTGACCATAGCACATCCGGTAGCTCCATCTACATAGATCAGGTTGTACACACGACGGTCATCGCTTTTTCTAAAGACAGCAGCATGTACAATGCCTTTGCCCACAAATACCTTTTCGGTAATCTTGACGACGAGGCACTTACCATCTTTCCTGAAGACAACCACATCATCTAGGTCAGAGCATTCGCCCAAGAGCTCGTCTTTTCTTATGGCATAGCCAATAAAACCTTCTTGGCGATTGATATATAGCTTTTGGTTAGTGGCCGCTACCGTATGGGCCACAATGGTGTCAAAATTGCGAAGCTCTGTCTTACGCTTCCGACCTGAGCCATATTGCTTAAGTAGATTTTTAAAGTACTGAATGGCATACGCTGTCAGGTGCTGCAGGTCATGACGAACCTGAGCTATATTCTCTTGTAGGGAGCGTAGTCTGGCTTGGGCTTGGGCCGTATCGTACTTGGAAATGCGTTTTATCTTGATCTCGGTTAGTTGGACAAGATCGTCTTGGGTAATGGACCGATAAAAATCTTTTTTGTAAGGGGTCAGGCCCTGGTCAATGGTATTAAGGACAGCCTCCCAGGTTTCGCAGGTTTCTATTTGGTGGTAAATACGTTGCTCAATAAATATCTGTTCGAGGGATGCAAATAGGATTTGCTCTAGTAGCTTGGCTTGTTGAATCTCTAGCTCTTGCTTGAGAAGCGCTTTGGTACGCAGAGTGCTATACTCGAGAAGCGCGTTGACGCTTAAGAAAACAGGTTTTTCTTCCAAAATGACGCAGGCATTAGGCGATATGCTGATCTCACAATCGGTAAAAGCATACAAGGCATCTGTGGTAACGGCAGGCGATTGGCCTGGAGCAAGTTGTACCAGGATTTCTACGTCTTGGGCCGTGTTGTCTAGCACCTTTTTTACTTTGATCTTGCCTTTATCATTGGCTTTGATGATCGAATCTATCAGGGTAGTAGTGGTGGTGCCATACGGGAGGTCTTTGATGACAAGCGTATTTTTATCCAGTGTCTCTATACTAGCCCGAATGCGCACTTTACCACCACGCTGACCTTCGTTGTAAGCAGCACAATCAACTGCACCACCGGTGAGAAAGTCTGGGAAAATGTTAGGCTTCCCCCCGCACAGTACATCTATCGATGCCTGGATAAGCTCGCAAAAGTTGTGAGGAAGAATCCTGGTGGCCAACCCTACAGCGATACCCTCTACACCTTGTGCCAGAAGCAAGGGGAATTTGACGGGCAAGGTGGTAGGCTCTTTTTTACGACCGTCATAAGACAGCTGCCATGCTGTGATAGCGGGATTGTAGAGTACCGCGAGGGCAAACTTGGAGGGCCGGGCCTCAATGTAGCGTGGTGCTGCTGCTCCATCACCTGTGCGCACATCGCCCCAATTGCCTTGCATATCAATCAGAAGTTCCTTTTGGCCAAGGTTAATCAGCGCTTCACCAATCGATGCATCACCATGGGGGTGGTACTGCATGGTCTGGCCTATGATATTGGCTACCTTGTTGTAGCGGCCATCGTCCATCTCGCGCATGGCATGCAAAATACGACGTTGTACAGGCTTGAGGCCATCTTCTATGGCTGGCACGGCTCGCTCTAGAATGACATACGAGGCATAGCTTAAGAACCAATCTTGGTACATACCCTGCACAGGCATGATTTCGTGGGGCTTCTTTTCCGGGGCAACTGGGTTCATAAGCTAATGCATTACTTGTGCAACCATTCGGCGCACTTACTCCTCATGGGTGATTCTGTGGGCATATTGAACTGTATTGGCATTTCCCTATCAATGCGATAGGGATACTTTTTGGTGAACCTTTGCAGATACCACACCCTTGGAGAACTCAATAACCCACGATAAGCTACGGCGCTATAACCGCATCTTTTTCCACACACAAGTTATCAATAATGAAATGTTGGCGATCTTGGGTATTCTTGCCCATATAAAAGGCTAGGAGTTGCTGAATGTGGTCATCTTTTTGTAAGGCCACGGGCTCGAGGCGGATGCCTTTTCCAATAAATTGTTGGAACTCATCGGCAGAAATTTCTCCCAAGCCTTTGAACCGCGTAATTTCTGGTTGGTGGCCCAGTTTCACCACAGCATCTTGTTTTTCTGACTCGCTGTAGCAATACATAGTTTCCTTTTTGTTGCGTACCCGAAAGAGCGGCGTTTCCAGCAAGTATACATACCCAGCGCGCACCAGTTCTGGGAAAAACTGCAAGAAATACGTCAAAAGCAGCAGGCGAATGTGCATGCCGTCGACATCGGCGTCGGTAGCAATGACGACCTTGCGGTAACGCAAGCCCTCTAGGCCGTCCTCAATATTAAGTGCATGCTGAAGCAAGTTGAACTCCTCGTTTTCGTAAACCACCTTCTTGGTACAACCAAAGCAGTTGAGGGGCTTGCCACGCAAAGAAAATACGGCCTGGGTCTGCACGTTGCGCGACTTGGTAATAGAGCCACTGGCAGAATTGCCTTCGGTAATGAAAATCATAGAATCATGTCGGTCAGCGTGGTCACTGTTATAATGCACCCGGCAGTCACGCAATTTTTTGTTGTGTAGACTGGCCTTTTTGGTCCGCTCGTTGGCCAGTTTTTTGATGCCTGCAATCTCTTTGCGCTCTCTTTCTGACTGTAGGATGCGTTTGAGCAAAGCGTCGGCCGTAGCAGGATGCTGGTGCAGATAGTCATCTAATTCTTTTTTGATGAAGTCATTGACAAAAGCCCGGATTGTTGGTCCTGCAGGACCAATTTGCTGCGATCCGAGCTTGGTTTTTGTTTGTGATTCAAACACAGGTTCTTGTACCCGTATGGCAATGGCTCCTACAATAGACGTCCGAATGTCGCTGGCCTCAAAATCTTTTTTGTAAAAATCGCGCACTGTCTTGACCAAGGTCTCTTTGAAGGCAGCCAGGTGCGTACCACCTTGGGTGGTAAACTGTCCATTCACAAACGAATAATACTCCTCACCATACTGGTGGTTGTGGGTCAGGGCTATTTCGATGTCTTCGCCACGCACATGGATGATAGGATAGCACAGTGTCTCTACTTCTGTTTTGCGTTCCAGCAGATCTAGTAACCCATTTTTAGAAACATATTTTTGGCCATTGAAGATGATGGCCAGCCCTGCATTGAGAAAGGCATAGTTCCAGAGCTGCTCTTCAATAAACTGGGAGATAAAGTGAAAATTTTTGAAGACACTGGCATCTGGCTCAAATACAACCCACGTACCATCCGTCTCTTGCGTGTTTTGCAAGGGCGTTGCCTCGACCAGTACACCTTGTTTGAAGGTAGCTGATGTGGTTTGGCCACCGCGAAAAGACTGCACTTGGAAATAAGCAGAAAGTGCATTCACCGCTTTTGTACCCACACCATTCAGTCCTACAGACTTCTGAAACGACTGGCTGTCATATTTACCGCCTGTATTGATCTTGGACACACAGTCAACAATTTTGCCCAAAGGAATGCCCCGTCCATAGTCGCGTACCTCCACCCGGTGATCTGTCACATGCAGGTCAATTCGCTTCCCATATCCCATCACATACTCATCAATGCTGTTGTCGATAATCTCTTTGAGCAACACATAAATGCCGTCATCGTAGGCAGAGCCATCGCTTAGCTTGCCGATGTACATGCCTGGACGCAAGCGGACGTGCTCCCGCCAGTCCAACGACCGGATGCTTGCTTCAGTATAATTGTGCGTGGCCATGTAGTCAGGTTACTACGACAAGTTTTTTTTGTATAGCAAGGCGGCCAATTTAGGTAATTATGTGTTAAATGCACGCACAAAGCATCCCCCTACATTGCTGCTAGGCACTAGCACAACGTACATCATTAATTTCGTTATGTTCGCGAAAAATCAAATTTATCTATGTTCGAAAGCCTTAGTCAAAACTTAGCAAAAGCTCTACAGACCCTGAGGGGGCAAAGCCGCATCACAGAGATCAATGTTGCTATTACCGTCAAGGAAATTAGGCGAGCGCTCATCAAAGCAGATGTGCACTACAAAGTAGCCAAACAAGTCACAGATGCTGTCAAAGCCAAGGCCCTAGGAAGAAACGTGCTCACGGCTTTTTCGCCTGGGCAACTATTTACAAAAATTGTGTACGAAGAACTCACTACCCTGATGGGCAGCGAGAAGGCCGCTGTCAACCTAGCGGGCCAACCAGCAGTCATCCTCATAGCCGGCTTACAAGGCTCAGGCAAGACCACTTTTTCTGGCAAACTGGCGGCTTACTTCAAAAACCAAAACAAGCATGTGCTCTTGGTAGCCTGCGACATCTACCGACCAGCTGCTATTGAGCAACTCCAAGTGGTAGGTGAACAGATTGGGGTGGAGGTCTATACAGCACCAGGCAATAAAAATGCACTCGCTATTGCACAGCAAGCCATTCAGCACACCAAGACAACCCGACAACAAGTGGTGATCATAGATACTGCCGGCCGCTTGGCTGTAGATGAAGCTATGATGCAGGAAATTACTGACCTGAAGAAGGCGTTGCAGCCTGCTGAAACACTTTTTGTAGTAGATGCTATGATGGGACAGGATGCAGTCAATACGGCTCAAGCTTTTAACGAGCGGCTCAACTTTGATGGCGTGGTCTTGACCAAACTAGATGGAGATACACGGGGAGGAGCAGCCTTATCTATCCGCACCATAGTAGATAAGCCCATTAAGTTCATAGGTACTGGAGAAAAGATGACAGACCTGGATGTGTTTCATCCTGATAGGATGGCCAACCGCATTCTGGGCATGGGTGATGTGGTATCTCTGGTAGAAAAGGCTGAGCAAGTCTATGATGGCGAGCAGGCACGCTTGCTAGAAAAGAAACTGCGAAAAAACCAACTCGATTTTAATGACTTCCTGACGCAGCTTCAGCAGCTAAAAAAAATGGGCAGCCTCAAAGAGTTGGTGGGCCTGATGCCTGGGATAGGTAAGCTAGTAAAGGAAGTAAGTGTGGATGAAAATACTTTCAGGCCTTTTGAGGCCATGATTCACTCCATGACACCCCAAGAGCGAGCACAACCCCACTTGCTCGATAGAAGCCGGCGCATCAGGATTGCACAGGGCAGCGGCATGACTCTATTGCACGTCAACAAGCTGCTCAAACAGTTCGAAAACATGAGTAAAATGATGCAAAAGATCAGCCAAGGAGGCAAGAAACAAATGCTGGGAGATATCAAAAAAAGCTTGGGGGCACCCTGACTTGTGGAGTGGTAGTATTCGCAAAAACCACCAGGTTATTTATTCAAAAATGATGCTTGAAATTAAGCAACAACTGGACCATGAAACTGTAATGGAAACGCCTACTTAGAACGGCATAAGGTGTCTTCAGAATGGCTACCCCACTCACTATTTTTTCGGGGTCAGTCTGAGTGCAATGGAGTTGATACAATAGCGCTGATGGGTGGGGGGTGGTTCATCTGGGAAAAAATGCCCAAGATGGGAGTCGCAACGTGCACAGACTACTTCGATCCGTCTTAGTGCTAAAGAAAGGTCTTCTTTGAGTACCACGGCCTGCGGAGCAAGAGGGGCCCAGAAACTGGGCCACCCTGTTTCCGAGTCAAATTTATGCGCTGAAGAGAAAAGAAGATTGTCACAAGCGGCGCAAACATAGATTCCCTGGTCATCACAACTATGATATTGCCCCGTGAACGCTCGTTCCGTGCCTCCCTTTCTCAGAACACGATATGCTTCAGCCGAGAGTTTTTGCTGCCAAGCAGCATCGGTTAAAATTAACTTTTCCATCACCTTTGCGTAGTACGGCAATCAATACTCCGCCTTCTAAAAATTGTGTAAGAGCCTTGCATGTCGTTTGA
>JBJORC010000051.1:0-15346 GCA_046049605.1 Bacteroidota bacterium | reverse complement strand
GTTTTGAGTTAAATTTATCCTTTCCTTGCGTTTTTTGCTACGCTATTTTGGGTAGAATTTCCAAAAAATATTCCTTATCGCATAGTATGCAATGAAATTCCCCTTTGTTAAGGGACGACTATGTAAGCTTGGTGAGTTAAGGCGCTGCCTCAAATTAAGGACACTACCTTGCCCAACAAGGTGGCTGCTGTACAGTCTTGAATGTGTACCACTACATACTGTCCTTTTTGGTAAGTACCCTTGGGAAAAATCACCACTTTGTTGGCGCTGTTTCTTCCCTGCAGGTATGCATCCGAACGCTTTGAAGGGCCTTCTACAAGCACTCGGTACTCCTGGCCAATGGCTTTTTGATTCTGTGCTAAGGAGTGCGCACGCTGCTTGGCAATGATTTCGGCGAGCCGTCGCTTTTTCACAGCAAGGGGCACGTCGTCTTTGTATTTTCGAGCTGCTAAGGTTCCTGGGCGCTCTGAATAATAAAACATGTAAGCGAAGTCGTATTGGATCGCCTCCATGAGCGAGAGGGTGTCTTGGTGCTCTGCTTCTGTTTCTGAGCAAAACCCCGCAATCATGTCGGAAGAAATGCCACATGTTTCTCCTAAGATGCGTCGAATGGCCGTAATTTTTTGCAAGTACCAATGTCTGTCATAAGCTCGGTTCATGTGTTGTAAGATCCGCGTGTTACCGCTCTGCACGGGTAAGTGAACGTACTTACAAATATTGTCGTAGGCTTTCATCGTATACAGTACATCGTCGGTCATGTCCTTCGGGTGTGAGGTAGAAAAGCGGACCCGCAAGTCTGGGTGTACCTGAGCTACCTGGGACAGCAGCTGGGCAAAGTTAACAATTTCTGCAGCACCTTCTTTTTCAATGGCCGCTTTACCTTTTAGCGCTGTATTAGACGACCATTTGTAGGAGTCCACATTCTGGCCGAGCAAGGTGACTTCTCTATAGCCTTGCTGAAAAAGAGTCTGAGCTTCTTGCACAATGGACTGGGGGGCTCTACTACGCTCCCGGCCTCGTGTAAAAGGCACCACACAAAAGGAACACATATTATCGCAGCCCCGCATGATGGAAATAAAAGCAGTGACCCCATTAGAGTTGAGCCTGACTGGGCTAATGTCTGCATAGGTTTCTTCTCTAGAGAGAAAAGTGTTGACCGCTTTGTGGCCCTCGTCTACTTCTTGCACCAGCTGGGGCAAGTCGCGGTAAGCATCAGGGCCTGCTACCAGGTCAACACTCTTTTCTTCTTCTAGTAGCTGGGTCTTGAGGCGCTCGGCCATACAGCCTAGTACACCAATGATAAGCCCAGGTTTTTTGTTCTTGACTTGGTTGAACTGAGCCAAGCGTTTCCTAATGGTTTGCTCTGCCTTGTCGCGGATTGCACAGGTATTGAGAAAAATGACATCAGCCTGGTCATAGCTTGCAGTCAGGTCAAACCCTTGCTTTTGCATGATGGCAGTGACGATCTCACTATCAGCGAAGTTCATTTGGCAGCCATAACTTTCTAAGTACAGCTTCCGCTTGTTGCCCCTAGGTTTCTCTTGGGTGATTTTGACTGTATCGCAGACAGCACTTCCAGGAGCGTCTACGTTGTGCAAGAGTGCTTTGTTGTTCATAGGCATTCTTTAGATGGATGGTTACCAGGAATTGCCAGTCTTCGGGGACTTTAAAAGTAAAAAATAAATAGCATTGACGGCGGGTACCTGAGCATTTGTGCTGGCTTAGTGATTACTTCTTGCTACACAGATATTGGCCAGCAGGTTTAGGTTTTCTTCTTTTTGCTGCGGGCTTGTTTTTCCATGCCCATAACTAGCAGCATGCCCAGGCTCATCCAGAGCAGGGCTTGAGACACCAGGGGATCTTGGTGGTAAGCTGCTTGAAACTGTAGCGGAGAAAGGTTCTGGACGATTGCCAGGCTGCCATTGTCCAGGACCAAGGGATCCCAAAGCTGCTTCCAGGGCCAAATTGTATTCAGGGAGCCCAGCATAAACCCTGCCAAAAGCGCCAGGGTATTGTCGTGGTGTTGGCGCAAGAGCCAGGCAATCAATCTTGAAAAAACAAACAAGCCTACTACCCCACCCAGAGAAAAAGTCGCCAGGATGCCCAGCTTGAAATCTTTGAGTGCATGGAGCATGAATGCATACTTTCCGAATAACAAGAGCATAGAGCTTCCCGAAATGCCCGGAAGCAGCATTGCACAGACTGCAATGGCCCCAGTCAAGCCAATGAACCAGCTTGTGTTGGGTGTATGCAGGGGCGCAGTCTGAGTAAGGCTATAGGCAAGGACAAGGCCTCCTAGGTTAAGGAGCAGGGTACGCAAGTGCCATTTCTGGATCTTCTGGTAGACGGTAAATACAGCAACCAGGAGCAGTCCCCCAACGAAAGACCAGGTTTGAATCGGATAATATGCCAGCAGATACGTCACGAGCCGTACGGTGGTGGCCATACTTAGACCAATACCTGCCAATAGTGGAAGTAAAAAGGCGCCATGCAGATGCTGCCAAAGGGCCTTAAATCGCCCTGCTTTGAACAGGCGGAGCGCAGTCATATCAAAAGCCTGAATGGCCTCGAGAAGTTCTTCGTAAATGCCGGTGATCAAGGCAACAGTACCCCCTGACACCCCCGGGATGATGTCTGCACTGCCGACGCCAATACCTTTAAGGAACAACAACAAGTAACGCTGGATAGGCTTCACGGTAGTGCACCAATGGGATTTTGCAACTGTGCTACGAAGATAATAGAAAAAAATGGCCATGACCAGGTAATACCGACAACTACGTGCGGATGTGAAGAGGCCTCGAAGGAGCTAGGAGTAACACGGTTAATTAGGTCAGGCTACCGTATTTTTGTACGTGAGCTGGTAGGTACTTGACGGGGTGCTTGGTCTGTTACGGATGTGAAAAAATGTGCTAATGGTACTCGGTTTGGAAGCCAATGAGCCTTTACAAGATTTAGATAGCCCACGTACTTACTAGGACAACAGTTGGATGGTAAAATTTCATTCATTTAATTAGGGACCCCACATCTCCAATCCATTTATGGAAAACCTAGCATCGTTTGAGACTGAACTAGCAGAAGGTATTCTGACCATCACGCTTAACAGTCCTGAAGCGCACAACCCCCTGAGTACTGCATGCATTGATGCACTACGGGAGGTCATACAGGAAGTTTATGACAACAGTGAAATCAAGAGTGTGGTGATCACAGGCGCCGGCGAAGACACCTTTGCCACGGGTACAGCTCCCCAAGAGATACAAGCGTTGAATGAGCTGAATGGAAGGAAGTTTGCTGAGCACGGCCAAGAGACTTTTGCATTGATCGAGAATTGCCACAAGCCTATCTTGGCGGCCATCAATGGTGCTGCCATTGGTGGAGGGTTCGCATTGGCCCTAGCTTGTCACCTACGTATTGCGGTTGAGCATGCTGCTTTTAGTTTTCCCGAGGTAGCTATGGGCATCATTCCTGGTTTTGGAGGTACCCAGCGCTTAACCCACCTGATAGGCAAAACCAAGGCCCTGGAGCTCATGATGACGGGCGAGCAGCTGACCGCTCTAGAAGCCAAGGCCCTAGGTGTGATTAGTCACGTAGCCACTCACAAAGAGGCTCTCTTACAAAGGAGTAGAGCGCTCTTACAAAAAATTATGGCCCATGCGCCATTGGCAGTAGGCATGTTGGTCAATTGTACCAATGCTGCTTACAACCCCGATGAAGACGGCTATCAGACAGAGGCCAACAGTTTTGCGCATTGCTGCAAAACAGAAGATTTGGAGGAAGGAATTGCTGCTGTGTTAGAAAAAAGAACCCCCGTATTTAAAGGAGTTTGATTTTAATCTTTTAATCAATGTACAAAACACAAAAAATACTAATCAGTTTGAGACCTTTGCACGGTCAATTTAGTAATTAGGGCATATCTTGATAGTTGATGTCATTCTCAACCGTTGAATCTAGATAGCAGGCTCCTTAGTTTATGCCAACACGGGGTATAAGCTCAGAGCATTATACTGAAATTTTTCAGTATAAGCTCAGAGCATTATACTGAAATTTTTCTCGTTAACCCAAAAAATAGGCGTTTAGAGCATCCTACATCATGCAAAGGTCTTGGATAGTTGGTGCACTCCTTGTATATCGTTAAGTAACCCACTCAACAAGCCTCTCCATGCGCCCTCTTAGGCAACTTGCCAGCGAAACAGTGCTTTACGGACTGAGCAGCGTAGTGGGGAGGGTACTTAACTACGTACTTATTCCTTTTTACACGAGTATTTTCTTGCCTGCCGACTATGGCCTTCTCACAGAGTGGTACGCCTATGCTGCTTTGCTCCAGATCTTGTACACGTATGGGATGGAGACCGCTTACTTCCGCTTTGCTAAGCAAGAGCCAGCAACTTTTGACCTGGTGGTCAGTGCGCTCTTCATTTCTAGCCTGGTCTTCTCTGGCTTGTTGGTGCTTTTTGCTACCCCCATCACAGTAGGCATCGCCCACCCAGGCTGTGAGTGTTATGTGTATTATTTTGCGGCCATCTTGGCTATTGATGCTGTTTTGGCCATCCCCTTTGCCCAGCTGCGGCTTCAAAATAGAGCCCTATCTTTTGCCAGTACCAAGCTCTTACAAATAGGGCTCAATATTGTATTCAACCTTGTGCTACTTTATGGGTGTGCCAATATTTATGCAGGCACCTGTGCGGTGGGTCTTCGCCCCTACGTAGCCTACTGGTACGATCCTGCAAAGGGCGTAGCGTATGTCTTTATCGCTAATCTTGTAGCCAATGCTGCGGCCTTGCCTGTGCTAAGCGGGTCGTTGCGTCGTGTCAAATTTAGGTTATCCTGGCATCTGCTGAAGCCTATGCTGGTATATGCATGGCCCCTGCTGCTCATGGGCTTGGCAGGTGCTGTCAATGAAATGTTGAGCCGGGCGATGCTCCGGCATTGGCTCCCCCCAGACTTCTATCCAGGCCAAAGCAATGAGGCTATCTTAGGCATCTTTGGGGCTTGTTATAAACTGGCTGTCTTTATGCTCCTAGGCATCCAGGCATTTCGCTATGCAGCAGAGCCTTTTTTCTTTGCCCATGCCCAAGCGCGCAATGCCTCTGCTCTTTTTAATGCGGTAATGCATTGGTTTGTCCTAGGGGCATGTTTCATCTTGTTTGCAGTCAGTGCCAACCTGGACCTACTAGGACGTCTGTTGCTCAGAAGAGCGGAGTACCGAACAGCCCTAGAGGTGGTGCCTTACTTGTTACTCGGTTACTTATTCTTAGGCATGTATTACAACCTCTCGGTGTGGTTCAAGCTGGCAGACAAAACACATTACGGCACTTGGCTTGCCAGCATAGGGGCATTGGTTACCATCGTTCTCAACGTTGTGCTGATACCTAGTATGGGCTACTGGGGTAGCGTGTGGGCAGCTGTGGCCAGCTATGCTACCATGAGCTTTTTGTGCTACTATTGGGGGCAAAAACATTATCCCATTCCCTACCAGTTAGGTCGCCAGCTGGTTTATGTCATAGGCACCATGGGGAGCGTGTACCTAGTCAGAAGCATTGCTTATACAAGTTGGGCCAGTGCTGTGGTGAGCAACATAGTGCTGACGTTGCTCTTTGGGGCGCTGCTGTGCGGGCTAGGGCGCAGTGAAAGCGCACGACAATAATTTTATAAATCCATTGCCAATGTTGCTGCACTCCGTGCGATAGCTTGAGGCGCTTTTAGCGCTTCTTTTTTGTAGGTTTGCCATAAATCCTCACGCCTTATGCACATTAGAATCATAAACCACTCTAAGCACGCTTTGCCAGCTTACGCTACGACCGATGCAAGTGGCATGGACTTACGGGCTAATATTAATGCAAGCATTACACTACAACCCTTGCAAAGAGCACTAGTGGGCACAGGTTTGTACGTGGCGCTTCCTAGAGGTTATGAAGCCCAAGTAAGGCCCAGAAGTGGATTGGCTTTCAACCATGGACTCACAGTACTGAACAGTCCTGGCACTATTGATGCTGACTATCGGGGAGAAATCAAGGTGATGCTTATCAATCTTTCTGAAAAGGTTTTTGTCATTGAAGACGGCGAACGGATTGCGCAACTTGTAGTAGCGACCCATGCCCAGATCATATGGACACCTGTTGCTGCACTAGACGATACGCCTAGAGGTCAGCAAGGCTTTGGAAGCACAGGGATACAATGATGCCAGTAGGAGCGAGTACAGCGAAGTACAGTACAGTACAGCACAGTACAACACAAGCGCATCCTCTACAGCGAAGTACAGTACAGCACAGTACAACACAAGCACATCCTCATCTAGCATACATCTCATGAACCTTATTATTCCTATGGCCGGCAAGGGCAAGCGCATGCGTCCGCACACACTGACCACCCCAAAGCCCTTAATTCCTATTGCAGGCAAGCCCATCGTAGTGCGGCTGGTAGAAGAAGTACGCGCCACCTGTGCCACACCTATTCGTACTATTGGTTTTGTGGTCAGTGAATTGGAAACAGACACCCAAGTAGAGCTCACCCAGTTGGCACAAAGTATGGGTGCACAAGCCATATTTTATGAGCAACACGAAGCGCAGGGTACCGCCCACGCGGTACTTTGTGCTGCAGCACTCTTGCAGGGCCCGGTCATTGTGGCTTTTTCCGATACACTTTTTAAGTGTGACTTTACCTTGAATATGCACCAGGAAAGTGTGATATGGGTCAAAAAAGTACAAGACCCTAGTGCTTTTGGCGTAGTCAAACTAGATGCCCAAAACATGGTGATAGATTTTGTAGAAAAGCCCACCAGCTTTGTCTCTGACCTGGCCATCATCGGCATCTATTACTTTAGAGAAGGCGCACAACTTGGTCAAGCTCTTCAGAGACTGGTAGACCAAGGTATACGCAGGGACGGTGAGTACCAACTGACTGCCGCGCTAGAAACCATGAACCAAGCCGGCGTGCGATTCGCAACACAGGAAGTAGAAGAATGGCTCGATTGTGGCACCAAGACAGCCACTCTCCATACCAACCAACGTTTTTTGACATTTCTTCAAGGAGACAAGGACTTGATCGCTACTACAGCACAGCTACACAATAGTGTGCTTATTCCTCCTGTTTACCTAGGCGAGCAAGTCGTTGTAAAAAATACGGTGCTGGGCCCTTATGTTTCTGTGGGGGGCTATTCTTACATTAAGGACGCACGGATACAGAACAGCATCATACAAACACACAGTACTGTTGAGAACATAACGCTGAAAAACTCCATGCTGGGCAACCACGTCTACCTCACAGGCAAAAGTGCAGAGGTGAGTATAGGAGATTACACCACCATCATGCGTGATGAATGATGGCGTTTGGGTGCCTAACAATTTGGAGGAGGTGAGACAACTTCCCAATACTGTGTGCAAGGACAGATTGGGAGGCGGCTTTCTGCTTGGCTGTTGCGGACTCCAGCGCTCAAAAAAGGCCCCAAAACAAGCCCTGAACCCAGCAGCACACACGCACAAAGGTCAGCAATATGAATAGGTGGCGTTTACGACGTGGTTTCTGGCTGCTGGCGTGGGCCTCTTGCTTCCAGGCTTGCTGCCCTGTGCCACAAAAGGGGATCAGAAAAAATGGCCACTGGGTGCAAACTTTAGATTTTGAGTACCTGAAAATGAGTACTAATGTAGGCTATCAGGATCACGCACACCAGTACAGCAGTGCCCATGTAAAGTTTCGCATCAAGAAAGATCACCTGATTTGGTTTTCTGTGTTGGCACCTTGGGGTATAGAAATCCTTCGGGGCCTCATTACGCCCACAAGCATTACCCTACTCAACCACATGCAGAAATCCTATTATGTACACGACTATGCAACCCTGCGCGCCCTTTGGCCTGGCCCTTGGGATTATGCGTTGCTGCAGTCCTTGTTACTAGGAGAGCTGGCTCACGCCTCTACCCTGCACAAGGTCACACAGCAAAATACTCAGCAGGCAGTGATACAACAACAAAAAGAGGCATGGACCCTGACACACTTCATCCATCCAATCTTTAAGAAAGTAGAAAAACTAGTCGCTGCAACTGGGCAAGGTAGTTGTGTAGCTACCTATGATCAATTTAAGCCTTGCCAAGGAGGGCTCCTGTTCAGGCGCGCAACACTCACCTGGTACCACCGTACTGCCCCCACACAGCCTGTCATGACCCTAACCCTAAAAGGCATGCAAGCGCAATGGTCTAAAAAACCTTTGCACTTTCCTTGTTCCATTCCAGCACACTATGAAAAAAAACAAGTCATACTGGATTGGTAGTGTTTTGGTGCTGGGCTGGCTAACAATCGCTGCCCAGCCTAGTAAGACTCAGTTTGAGGCTGAACGAGCAGTGCTACTGCAGCGCATCAATACCATCCAACAGATCTTACTACAAACAGAGACTCAAAAAAAGGAAGGCATGGGGCAACTCAATGCCCTAAACACACAAATTGAATCCAATGCCCTACTGATTCAGTCGGTCAACCAAGAGCTAAGAGCCGTCAACCAAGAGATTCAACAAAAGCAAAAGGCAGCGGCTGTTTTAAAGAAAGACCTAGCACAGCTACAAAAAGAGTATGCGGCCATGGTCTATGTAGGCGCCAAAACCCTGCACGACATCCATCCGTTGATGTCTATTTTTTCTGCGCTCTCCTTCCACAACTTGGTACAAAGGCTACGGTATGTCAAACAGTACGCCCGCATCAGACAGAAGCATCTCCTAGAGATCAAAAAGACTAAGGCTTCGCTCCAAGCACAACAAGCTGCTGCGCAACAGCGTATGCAAGCCAAGAACAAGCTGCTACACAGCAGGCAAGCAGAGAGGAGCAAGCTGATCAGCCTAAAAACACAGCAAGCTCAACTGATGGGAAAGCTAGCACAGCAGCACACGCAGCTCACCAAAGAATTGCAACAGCGTAGCAAGGCTGTACAGCGCTTGGACAAGTTGATTATCAACATTATCCAGCAAGCGCTGCGTGCTCAAGCAGCGCTTGCTCCAAGAACGCCACCCGCCACACAAGAACCGCCTGATACTGCACCCAAAACAGTACGTACTCATAAACTAACTACTCCCTTTCGCGAAAGCCGGGGCAAGCTACCGTGGCCAGTGAAGACAGGCTTTATCAGTAGAAAGTTTGGTATTAATCCACACCCTGTGCTCTTCAATGTGCAAGTAGAAAATTTGGGCATCGACATTCAGACCCCAAAAGAAGCGCAAGCTTATGCCATTTTTGAGGGAGTGGTCAAAGCTATTGCCTTTGTGCCCGGCATGAACCGGGTTGTGATCATCCAGCATGGTGTTTATCACAGCGTGTATGCAAAACTTAAGCACACGACCATTAAGGTAGGGCAACATGTGAAAGCACACACCCCAATTGGCACAGTTTATACAGATGCCCAAGGCACTACTGAGTTGCAGCTACAAATTTGGCGAGGCCCCCAGAAGCTCAACCCTACTTGGTGGCTTAGTAAGAAGTAAATAGGGGGTGAGTAGAGGCGGGTCTAAGAAAGGGGTGGGCATTCGCATGCTCTGACTTTCGTGCAGGTTGGTCTGCCGGTACACTACTAGCCGCAAATACTCCAAGAAGCAGGCTACACTCTTTTTGTGCCCATTCACCACAAAAGCCCTCCTTAATCTTGGAGGAGCACGAAGTGCTGGGAAGGGGTGGTTGTGACTAGCCTAGGAGGCCAAAGACTACACAACTAAGGGGCCCTTAAAAGCCAAGAGCCGCCCTTACAGCAGCCCTTGGCTTTTAAACCAGCTATTGCCTCAGGCTTATTTTTCTGTTGCCGTTTCTGTTGCCGTTCCTGTTCCTGTTGCTTCTTTCTTATTGCAAGCGGCCACCATAAAAAGGCCCACAAACAGTACGGAAAGTGCTTTAATTACGCTTTTTTTCATGATTGACTTATTTTTTACGGTTAGAAATTGTGCCTGGAAACATTGTCGCCCCAGAGCACAGAGCAAAGATAAGAAGTCAATGCAATAAAACAATGTCTTTTGAAGAAAGGGTTTTGACTAGCAAATTCCCAATCTTCCAACAACTTTTAGAGCTTCTTGCTCTAAATTTTTCATGCTTATAGTGGAACCTAAATACACATTCCTTCAGGTGAAGGAAAAACCTATCATTCAGTTAGGGCATCAAATTCAGCAAGCCTTCTTTTGAGAAAACTCCAGAAAGACTCCATCTCAATTCACGCGAGATTTTACTCGAGAAAACTCGTTCGTTTAATTTCACAGCAAAACAACATACCCCTGTTCGTTTTGCTAGTCAAGACTCCAAATTATTCAATACAAGTAGCCCCCGCATTTTGAGACCTTATCTCTTGGCTCAAGGACCGGGCGGCTCAAGACTGCTGGCACTTTGCAATCTCCCCAGGAGTCATGGTCGCAAAGGAGACTTTGTGTTCCGCCCAATCAAATACACTGTAGTCATACTCAGGCGTCATGGTCAAACACTGGGTAGGACACACGGTGGTGCACAAACCGCAAAAGCAGCACTTGGCCAGGTCAATGTCAAACCGAGCGGCAGCAAGGCGCTTGGCCATGCCATTGCTAGTTTTGCCAATAGGCGCAGGCGCTTTGATGGCATCGATCTCTATACAATCTACTGGACATACTTGCGCGCACTTGTCGCAAACGATGCAGTCATCAATAGCATTGTGAAGTTGGTAGCGCCCGCGCGCAGGCATCGGTAAGCGTTCGTGCGGGTACTGGAGGGTAGTAGGCCCCGCCTGGAAGTAGGCAGCATCGGTAATGGGCAGGTTGCGGGGACGAGGACCTAAAGACTTACGCAGATGCTGCCAAGCCAAGTGTAGGCTCCTCCAGAGCGTACCTAGGCTACGTAAAAAGGCTTGGAAAGTGTGTGAAGGGGAGGTCATCTTATTAGTAGTTTTTTATCCCAATATAAGTAGTTGCCACCATAGCGTCACCAAGCAAAGCAGCAAAGCAGCAGGCGTCAGGTACTGACAGCACAAGCGCATGACTTGATCAAAGCGCAAGCGAGGAAAGGTCCATCGAATGCCCATTTGCACCAAGATGACGATCAGTGCCTTGGAAAAAAGCCAACCCCCTGCCCAAAAATGACCTACCCAGGTACCGGGCAAGCCACTGGTCCAGGTGCCTAGGGGCAGCCCAAGCAAGTTGGGCAGCGGGGTATTCCCCCCTCCCAAGAACAAGATTACGCCTAGCAGGCTCATCAAGAGCATCATATTGTATTCGGCCAGCATCAGCCAGGCCCAACACAAGCCGCTATATTCGGTATGGTAGCCTCCTATCAGCTCAGAATCGGCTTCAGGCAAATCAAAAGGAGCGCGGTGGCAAGCTGCCAAGGAAGCCACAAAAAAGACGGCATAAGCCAGGAAGAGCGGCGGCATCCTAAAGATGTTCCAGGCCAGCACCCCCCCCCACTGGACAACGTCTATTCCTTTGAGACCTAACAAATAGATAGGCCCGGAAGCACTGGGGCCTTGCTGTGCAGCAATGGCCTGTAGATCTAGGGTCTGACTCACGATCAGCACGCTCAAGACGCTGAGGCCTAAGGGGACTTCGTAAGCAATAAATTGCAGCAAGGCCCGTATGGCACCCATGCGGGCATACTTATTGTGCGAGGCCCAGCCGGCTACAAAAATGCCTAGGGTCTTCAGAGAAGCCATGGCCAGGAGGTACAAGGCACCTGTAGCAGTGGGAGCGCCACGCCAGGCATGGGTGACGGGCAGCACGGCAAATGCTGCAAAAACAACGACAAAGATCCAGACCGGAGCCAGCACAAACAACACCTTGTCGGCAGCGGTAGGTAAAATCCTTTCTTTTTGCACCAGCTTGAGCAGGTCGGCCAGGGGTTGGCCCCAACCCCGATAGCCTACCTCTGTGGGACCTAAGCGGTCTTGGATCAAGGCAGCTATTTTGCGCTCGACATATCCCGCTCCCAGGGTAAAAAGGAGCAAAAAGGGCAGGTAGAACAGGATTGTAGACATAGGCTTTGGATTAGGTAGCTGCAAGATGGCCAACAAATTGGCTTGGTGTTAAGCAGAAAGCTGCTCTAGGTGAACTTTCTGACCAAAAAAAATTCGGGTGGCTTTTTCAAAGTCTGCTGTCAGGGCTGACACCACAAAATGGTCTTCGGCCTGGAGGCTGGTGCTCAAGAGCTGGTGGCGGGCCAGAAAGTGTTGCACATACGTTGCTGTAATGGTAGTAGCGTCTATGACCGACAACTGATGCTGATAAAAAGCTTGTATTTGCGTTTTGATGACGGGATAGTGCGTGCATCCCAAGATGAGTGCTTTGATCTGCTGCAAGACAGGACTCCGGAGGTAATTGAAGATGATTTCTTGGCTGATACTTTGGCTTTGGGTAAAACTTGCTTCGATCATGGGCACCAAAAGCGGGGTGGCCAGTGCCTGAAGCTGGATTCCCAGGCGAAGGACTTGGAGCTTTTTTGCGTAAACGCCCGACTGCACGGTCTGCTGGGTACCAATCAAGCCAATGGCTTGACCCTTGAACTGGCTGCCAATATGATCGACCATAGGGTCAATGACGTCCAACACAGAGGCCTGCTCACCCACATGCACGCGAATTAAGTCGTAGGCAGCTGCCGAAGCAGAATTACACGCTATAAGAATGACCTTGCAGTGCTTTTGCAAGAGCAGGTCGCACGCCCGGATAGAATAGCCCTGAATTGTGGCTGTAGCCTTGTCTCCATAGGGCAGGTGGGCAGTGTCTCCAAAGTAAACAATCGCTTCCTTGGGAAGCAGGTCTTTGATCGCTCGAGCCACGGTGAGCCCCCCGATGCCACTGTCAAAAATGCCGATCGGACGATTCATTGTGTATGCTGTGATTTTTATGACCACCGTGGTCATGCCAAACAAACGTGATGCATCTCACGCAGTCTGCTTTTGGGTCGTACTCTCCTTGATCTTGCTGACCCTCTCTTTTTTGTCACACTACGCCAAGGCTTGGGGACGGCGAAGGAAAAACGAAGCAATAGTGAAGTAGTGGGCCCACCAGGGATTGAACCTGGAACCCCCTGATTATGAGTCAGGTGCTCTAACCTATTGAGCTATGGGCCCTCATACAGACAATAATAAGTTTGGAATTAGGGGCGCAATGCTATACATTTTTGGCTAATTCTACAAGCCAAGCGCGCTGGGAAGAGCGGGGGCCTGAGGGCTTGTTCACGTGCTTGTAGGTTCCTGTGGTTTTGTCACTTCATTGAAATCACGTTACCATGCTCCCACCCGACACTCCAAAGTACCTGATTGTGGTTGCAGGCCCCACAGCAGTGGGCAAAACAGCGCTATGCATTCAGCTTGCTCAGCACTTGCGCACTGAGATTATCTCGGCCGATGCCCGGCAGTGCTATCAAGGCATGGCCATCGGTACTGCGCAGCCTACCCCTGCAACCATGCAAGGGGTATCGCACCATCTTGTCAACTTCTTGCCCGTGCAGGCATCTTACAATGCAGGGATGTTTGCGCAGGATGCTCTAAAAATCTTGGACCATTTACTGAATAGGTATCATCATGTGCTGATGACAGGAGGCTCTGGGTTGTATATCCAAGCAGTGTGCCAGGGGCTGGATGCCATGCCACCAGTTTCTCCCATCATCCGGGCTACGCTTAATAAAAAGCTCCAAACAATGGGCTTGCCAGTACTGGCGGCAATGCTAGCGACCCAAGACCCTGCTTATTACCAAGTAGTGGACCGGGCTAACCCCCAGCGGGTCATCAGAGCCTTAGAAGTATGTTTGGCCACTGGGCAGCCTTACAGCACGTTTCGCAAACATCAGCCAGAAGCACGTCCGTTTACAATCATTAAAATAGGACTTACAAGAGACCGCCAGGTGCTTTACCAGCGCATCAACCAGCGGGTGGAGCAGATGTTGGATCAGGGTTTTATACAAGAGGCCATGGATTTGTATCCTTATCGCCACTGCAATGCTTTACAGACTGTAGGTTATCGCGAAATTTTTGACCATCTGGAAGGCCACTACAGCCAAGAAGAGGCCATTAGGTTGCTCAAAAGAAATACAAGGCGGTATGCCAAAAGGCAACTTACCTGGTTTGGGAAAGATCCAGCGATGCATTGGTTTCACCCTGACGATGGAGCTTCCATCCTTCATCATATCCAAAAAATGACCACTGTGCTATGACACTTGTCAGTCTGCCTATGGATACAACAACTCATTTTCTTGAAGCTGTCCACGAGATAGTCGAACGTATTCCCTCAGAACGAGTCACCACGTATGGGGCCATTGCCCACTACGTGGGGGGCAGGGGTAGCGCCCAGATGGTTCGTTGGGCTCTGCACCAGGCAACACAATGCCCAGACATTCCAGCACATCGGGTTGTAAATCGTCACGGCTTACTTACAGGAAAGCACTACTTTGTAAGCAAATCTACGATGGGACAAAGTCCCGCCTCAGAAAGCGTACGTTTCTGTAGTGATCAGGTACAAGGGTTTGCGTAACTTTTTTTGGGACGCGCTGCAAATAGGTGAAGCGCTAGTGTAGGGATTGTTTCAAATGGTGTTCTCCTCTAAAAATCGCAAGATTTCCTTTCTGAGCGTTTGGAGTTCATTGGTATTGGCCAATCTGACCAAGATGCCAAGGAGCTTGTTGTAACGTTCTAGCAGGGCCGTATATTTTTTCTCTAGACTCAATAATTCGACAGCATCTCGGTCTATGTAACCGATAGGACCTTCGCTTAGTTCATTGGATCCTTCATTCAACTCGGCAAAGTCAATCTCAAAATTGTAGTGAATGATGTTGCCAACTGCTCTGATAAACCCGTAGCTCAGCTCAGGCTCTCTGAATCTGTTGTAAAGCGTATTCCTGCTGATTCCCAAACGCTCCGACAGCTTTTTTAGGGAAAATCCACTTTTCCTGACGACAACCTCTACTATCTCTCCTCTGTGTTTTTTCATAGAGGCAAAAATGCAGATAATGGATGTAAACCATCAGGCTTATTTTATTCACATCTGGTTAAACAACCATCATAGTATCGCACTATTGTTCAAAAAAATCAATAGTGTACCAAAAAAAGGAGCTACTGAACAAAGTCCTGTTCCCTGTATTCTTTGTAAGCACTCAGCAGGTCAGTAACGCTTACAAAGCCATCCGAAGTGGCACAAGAAAATACACCAATGCATAGTGCCTACCTAGGACACTACCTATAAAAAGTAAGACCTTTGCATGGTCAATTTAGTAATTAGGGCATATTTTGATAGTTGTATGTCATTCTCAACCGTTGAATCTAGATAGCAGGTTCCTTAGTTTATGCCAAAACAGTGGTATAAGCTCAAAGTATTATACTGGAATTTTTCTCGTTAACCCAAAAAATAGACGTTTAGAGCATCCTACACCATGCAAAGGT
>JBJORC010000050.1:0-5142 GCA_046049605.1 Bacteroidota bacterium | reverse complement strand
AGCATTGGCTAGTAAGGCCCTTGGTCAATACAAATACTGTGTCCATATCCTAGAGACGAACCAGCCCCCGTGGGCGCCCAAAGTCGTCTATGTGGGGGCGTTGGCGTTGCGGGGTGGGGGGCAGGTAGGAAGTGCATTAAAAACAGTGGGGAGAGGCTATTGGGGTTTTATATCCGCTGGCGTCACTGCAATAATATACTGTTTTTTTAAAGATGAAATCCCTCGTTTGCCTTGCCGTGTAGCTGCACTGTCTACTAAGCATGATAAATATGATCTGAACGATGATCAGGTAGATAACAGCTGTAAAGTTGGAAGCGAGTGGGTCACTTTTGAGAAGTCGGGCAACTATTGGCGCGCGAATACTTCCAAAGGATTGATTGAGGTAAAAGCACATCGTAGCGTTGCTTTATCGCTAGAAGATCTCGTTAACAGCCAGTTTTCAATTCGAAAATTCAGAGAGAAGTCGTTCGGGGGATACATGGAATACACTTTCGCAGATTATAACGAGTACGAAGGTCTAGGCTACGAACTAGAGCTCATTACCTCGCCAGAAGAAGTACAGAGCAACAAAGAATTCCGCCGTAGCCAGAGACGTGAAGCAAGAAAACAGGAACGAGCAAAAGCAGAAGCTGCCGTTTTGAGTCGCGCGGCAGAAGCAGTGAGAGAAGCCGACATCCGCCGGCTAGAAGAAGTACAAAGAAAAGAAGTTGAAGCACAACGCAACAAAGAAGCACAAATTCGCGAAGCACAAGAACAAAGAGAAGAAATAGCGCAACAAAGAGCTTTTGCACAAAGATTAGCAGACACTTTGATACAAAGCCAGGCAAGCTTTTTTTCCGAACGCCACGAAATAGTAGGCCACAGCTACCTCTCTGACGACGAAATTGACTATGGCCTACAACACAATACAGGGAGTGGTTTTGATGCTGAACAGTATGAAGTAATAGGCGATGATTACCATACCAACGATAAGATAGCTCATGACCTGAGCAATAATACAGGGAGTAATTTTGATCTAAAGACCGTAGACAAATACCCACCCCCTGATTTTCCAGAAGGAGCCAAACATGAAAAAACGCAAGCACGACCGTCTCCTGCTCATGAGGTCTTGAGACGAAAGTTATTACATAAACATGTACATGCCTACACGCTCAGTAAGCAAGTGAATAGCCTTCAAAGTAGTTTTCAGACACGGCTACAGAAAGCATCAGGTTACCTAAAGGAATGGGAAAACATACCATCAAGAGATCTGGAAGACCTCGCTCAGCAAGCACACTTACAAAACTTGCATGAAAAGCTATCAGCGCTTGTTAGTGCATTAAATTACTGGCAGCAAAACTTATCAACGTGGTGCCACGCTTTAAATAGTTGGCGAAATACCGTCTACCAACCTGGTGTACAATGCAATAAGCAAGAACTAGCCAATCACCAAGACACCTATCAGGATAACTTAAATAGCTATCAAGCCGTTACTGTTAAATGGACAGATGCACAAACCCATTGCCAAGCCCTACTGCAAAAGTTATTCAAAGATCACTACTATACCACCATTACTACCGCACAGCTTCGTCAACAGGCCATATCACTAGCCCAATCTTGGGTGCAAATGGCCAAAGATGCGGCGTCAACCAATGCACATGCTTTACAAAAGGCGGAGCAAGCCTGCAAGAAAGAAAAACATAGGAATGAAAAATTACAAGACCAATTAGCCATAGCGTATAAAAAATGGCAGCGCGAGCACGTTGAAACCATGGCGCATACCATGGATCACCAACCGCTCTTAGACTACCTTTCTGGAAAAGGCCATTATTACATCAACAAGCAAGACGACAAAGGCAAAACAGCACTTTGGTATGCTATCAAACATAACGACCCCGACATGGTGCGGTGGTTGCTAGACCAACGTGCAGAGATATCTGGTCAAGATACAGACCAATGCATTTCCCTCCATTGGGCGGCGCAGTGGGGCTACGGCAGTATAGCAGAAGCCATCTTAGATCATGACATAACAGTCATAGAGGCCCGAGATACGTACGGATTTACCCCACTACATCATGCAGTAGATCGAGGTCACGAAGCTACTGCTGAGGTGCTCATCAAGCACGGTGCCGCTGTAGAAGCCAAGAATAATTGGCAAGAAACACCTTTGCATCGCGCAACTATGCAAGGCCATACGAATACCGTTGCATTGCTTCTGGATCATCGTGCCGCCACAGAATCTCGTAATGTAGACAACCGTACACCGTTGTATTGTGCAACACAGCAAGGCCATATGTCTACGGTTGCGTTTCTATTGTCTCGCGGCGCAGCCATAGCAACCACCGATGAAGAAGGACTTACGCCACTACATCGTGCGGCACAGCTTGGCTACACCAACCTCATTAAGCTGTTCTTGAAGTATGGCGCAGCGGTGAATGCTAAAGATAAAATTGGTTTTACGCCATTGCATTGGGCGGTCCAAGAGAATAATCTGGAAGCTATTATAATACTCATGGATCGGGGTGCAAATAGAACGATCAGTGATAATGAAGGACATACGCCATTGCATTGTGCAGTACAACAGGGCCATAAAGCTACGGTCAAACTATTGCTATCGCCTAGAGCAGTCATGGTCAACGCCCAAGATTATGCTGGATGCACACCCCTACACTTAGCTGTACAAAAAAATCACGCAAACATTGTGGAGCTACTCTCATCACGTGGTGCCAACATAGAAATAAGAGACCGTGACGGACATACCCCCTTACACTTGGCCGTACAAGAAAACCATCCTGTCATTGTAGAACTCCTCCTGATGCGCGGCGCATCGATAAATACAAGAGACAACCAGGGTAAAACACCTTGGGACGTCGCTAAAACACAAGGTTATCGATTGATAAATCCTAGCAGGAAGGCCATGCAAATCAAAGTTGAAGAGATGGCGCGTAAACTACGCCATATTCCTTTGTTGAACTATCTCGCTAAAAAAGGTTGCCATCATATCAACGAAAAAGATTACAAAGGGAAAACAGCTTTGTCGTACGCCATTGACCAAAATGAAATAGACATTGCAAACTGGTTAGTAGATCATGGTGCAGACGTAGAAGCTAAAAACTTACGGGGATTTACATTGCTACATCAAGTAGTACAAAGAAACCACATAGACATGGTTTCGTTGCTCTTAGAACGTGGGGCAGAAACAGAAGTAAAGGATCGGCAGGGGCGCACCCCCCTGCATCTAGCAGTAGCACAGAGCCATACAGCCATCGTTGAACTACTCTTAGCAAGAGGAGCCAATGTAGGAGTCCAGGATGAAAATGGATTCACCCCCTTTCAGCTTGCTATAAAGAGAAAAAGCGATCCTAATCTTATTCGGGTTCTTCTCAAAGCGGGTGCCAAAAATAATCTTACTGATACATCATTGTATCTCACCAATGAGCCTAGTAACGACTGCGCACCTTTACATATTACAGCCTTTCAAGGTGATTTAGATGCGGTCCAACGCCTTCTTAAGTGGGGTAACGACATACAAGTACTGGACATAAACCAGCGTACTCCGTTGCATTTTGCAGTACAGCAGGCCCACACAGATGTTGTTGAATTGCTTCTTACCCATGGCGCAAAAAGGCAAGCAAAAGACAAACATGGCTTTACTCCCTTGCATTATGCAGTGCAGTCGGGTTATGCGGGCATATTGAAAGTACTTTTATACCATGTAGCAGATATAAAAAAACTAGATAAAAACCCCTTCACACTACTGCATCGCGCAGCATGGAAGGGATATAAGGAGATCGTCGAACTTCTTCTAGCGCGTAGAGCAACTATAAATGCCAAAGATACAGACGGATGCACACCATTGTACTGGGCGAAAAAGAACGACCATACAGCCGTAGTAAAATTGCTTTTAGCTTGTGGTGCCCAACAAGCCGTCTCCACGGTACATGAGCCAACATCCTCTGATACTGCTAGCAAACAAAATGATGCATCATTGGCTAAGCCTAGTCCTATAAAAGTACAAGGGCCGCACCACGCCAAGGCACCTGATAAAAAGTCAGGTTACCGGATTACAACCGTATTGTTAGCCTCAGATGATTCTTATACATCCTCGGACGAATCTATATCATCAGAAGATGAACAGCGTCTCAAGCGTACGTCAGCAATAAAACAAAAACCACCAACACATCAAGAATACACGCAACCAGAAGTATCGCTAAAAGCTACCAGAACGATACACACAACACCTCAGGAAGCACACTCCCATAATCTCCCATACCACAAAGGCCTACCTAACGTAGGGAATACTTGCTACCTCAATGCTGGGTTACAAGTTATCGCCAGGCTCTACCCTAACTTGTTCAGCGACAAACAAGACAACACCATCGCACGGCATGGGAAATCCATCATCGATAAGCTTACCAACCAAAACAGCACAGAAGGAGTTAATACAACGGAAGCTGGCGCATTCCGGGATAACCTAATACAAGCCTACAATGTGGGTAAAAACCCACACGACCAACTCCGGGAATACCAACAAGAAGATGCAGCACCCGTATTTAATTTCCTATTAGAACAAGCGAAGGCCAAAGAGCTGGCATTATATCGCACCAAAGTACGCCCCAGAGGTGAGTATGCCACCACAACCAACCCTAAACCCAGTACAGGAACAGCGTTGGTCTTGCCCGCAGAACCAGCGCCTATGTCCATGGACCAACTCGTGGCAAAGACTTTGTGTGGCGAGCGTATTGCTGATGTTATCTGGGAACAGGATGGTCAAGAGGTGCGTGAAGAGGCTGTTATGGGTGATAAACTCAGCTTTGAGAATCTACAAAACCTCAACAACCGTATACTGCCCATATGGGTGCAAAGATTTGGCCAGACAGACCATCTAGACACAGGCACGGCTGAGAAAATAAACACCTCTATTACAAACCCTTTCTCTTTAACTATTCCAGCAGAGCACCTCATAGAACAAAGGATCTACACAGGGAAGCTAGTAGGCTTTATTCATCATGTAGGAGGGTTACATGGTGGCCATTATACGGCTTGAGACTATTGCAGAATAGTTGCTGGATGTTTCCCACTCTTTTTGGGAGGCATATTTGGTCTTTCACATACCTGTTTGCGGCCCAATGGGCTCCTTAAAGCGGCCTATCAAGTCTTATA
>JBJORC010000049.1:0-5074 GCA_046049605.1 Bacteroidota bacterium | reverse complement strand
GACCCCCTATTCAAAGCCCACTTTGATGTGTTGCCCAGAGAGATTCGTAACTTAGTCCTAGCATATCTAGGTAACTGTATTGATCGTGCTCAACACAGTTTAGAAGATTTAGTTAACTTGGTCAGCAGTAACCCACAAGAAAAAGAAGAGGTCATGATTAGTATCGCACAAGCTATAAGACAAGAAGGTAGACAAGAAGGTATGCAGCAAGGTATGCAGCAAGAGAAGTTGCATATTGCCAAGAATATGCTATCCAAGCTCCACTTAGGCATCAAAGTAGTTAAGGAAGCTACTGGTTTGAGTGAGGAAGAATTGATGAAGCTTCAGGAAGAAGCCAAACATTAAGCTACCTAGCTGATGCCTTTCTCTTCCCCGTCGCTCTTGATCCGTGAGCAAGAAGAAGTTAAGCAGTGGAACGCCTTTCCTCTCCGTCGCTGATCATGCCTTTCCTTGAGGAAATCCTATAAAACCTTACTAGCCAGTTGTTCTTCTCAGATACTGATACAGGGTCTCCCTGCTAATGCCCATTCCTCTGGCCACTTCGCTCTTTCTTATCCCAGATACTACTTTTTGATGAAAATCGACTATTTGATCAGCAGACAAAGACCGTTTTCTTCCTTGATAGACTCCTTTCTTCTTAGCCAAAGCAATTCCCTCTCTGAGACCTTTGCATGGTGTAGGATGCTCTAAACGCCTATTTTTTGGGTTAACGAGAAAAATTCCAGTATAATACTTTGAGCTTATACCGCTGTTTTGGCATAAACTAAGAAACCTGCTATCTAGATTCAAAGGTTGAGAATGACATACAACTATCAAAATATGCCCTAATTACTAAATTGACCATGCAAAGGTCTCAACCAGCAACTAAATTCTGCAATAATCTCAGTATAGCCTAGCCTAGACGTCGGCCTGTTCGTTGTGGAGCGGTAAAGCAGCAGAGAGGAAAGTAGAATCGGTACTCCGGTTCATTTTTTATAGTTGTCTCACCGGTTTGTTGCTTGCGTACTACTTGCGGTTGCGTGTCTTTTTATGGGCTACTGCTTGCCAGTAGTAGCACTTTGGATCTGAGCACGGATCTGGCCTCCTAATGTGTCAAGTAGTTCAGGATTGTCTTGTAACAACGCTTTAACTGCTTCTCTGCCTTGGGCAAGTTGATTGCCTTCGTAAGAAAACCAAGAACCAGACTTTTGAATGATGTTTAAAGCCACGCCAAGGTCAATAATTTCTCCTGCTTTAGAAATACCTTCTCCATAGATAATGTCAAACTCAACGACTTTGAAGGGGGGCGCAACTTTGTTTTTGACCACTTTCACCTTGGTGCGATTGCCAAGTATTTCTCCAGTGCTGTCCTTGATTTGAGATATCCTGCGAATGTCGAGCCGCACAGAGGCATAAAACTTCAGGGCATTCCCGCCGGTAGTCGTTTCGGGATTGCCAAACACTACCCCTATTTTGTCACGAAGTTGGTTGATAAAGATACAGGAACAGCCCGTCTTACTAATGGCACCCGTTAGCTTTCTGAGCGCTTGAGACATCAGACGGGCTTGTAAGCCCATTTTGCTGTCGCCCATATCACCTTCTAGCTCACTGCGGGGTACCAGAGCAGCCACAGAGTCAATGACAATGATGTCTATGGTGCCTGAACGAATGAGGTGCTCTGCAATTTCCAGGGCTTGCTCTCCATTGTCTGGCTGCGAGATCAGTAAGTTTTCTATATTAATACCTAGCTTTTCGGCGTATGCTTTGTCAAAAGCATGCTCAGCGTCAATGAAAGCAGCCATGCCACCATCCTTCTGCGCTTCAGCTATGCAATGGAGGCTCAGGGTGGTTTTACCAGAGGATTCTGGACCATACACTTCAATAACTCTTCCTTTGGGAATACCACCGATACCCAGGGCCAGGTCTAAACCCAGGGAACCGGTAGAGATCGCAGGAAGGTCTACCACCTTGTTATCGCTCAGCCTCATGACCGCTCCTTTTCCGTAGGTCTTTTCTATCTTTTCGATGGTCAGCTGTAAGGCTTTTAATTTTTCTGTCTTGTCACTCATGAGTCTCTTCAATACACGATTGCTTGACCCTCCCCCAAGCCCACTTTTGGTTGCTGAAGGCTTGTGATTGGTTAGTTGAAAGTTCCTGCTAAACTACGTAATGCTATTAGCTTGGGCAAGCACCCTGCTTCTCTAAGGGAGACTGCAAGGAGTGGCACGCAGATGCCATTTCAACAAGAAAGAACTTGGATAACATTGATCCTTCTTTGTTGTCGCCTCAAGGGAGGGGCAAAAATCAAATGAGTGCTTACCTGAACCGAAGACACATCATAAATGCCCCATACCCCTTATATTGACTTACCAAAATCATGATGCAGCCAACGCACAAAAAATTAATCCTCTTGATCCTAGATGGCTGGGGGATTGCCCCTCAAACACAGGACTCTGCCATTGATCAGGCCAATACCCCTTTCATCAAGGCGCTCTCCCAGCAATATCCCTCTAGTCAGCTACTAGCCTCGGGGATGGCCGTGGGATTGCCTGAAGGCCAGGTGGGCAACTCTGAAGTAGGGCATATGAACCTGGGCGCAGGAAGGGTTGTAGACCAGTCCTTGGTCAGCATCAACAAAGCCATCTCGTCTGGAGCGTTTTACCAGAATCAGGCATTGCTAGCTGCTTTCAGTTATGCCAAAACGTACCAAAAAGCAGTACATCTTCTAGGCCTTGTCTCTGACGGTGGCGTACATTCTCATCTAGACCATCTCAAAGCCCTGTGTCAGGCAGCGCAAGACCATGCTTTAGAGCAACTGTTCATCCACGCTTTTACTGATGGGCGAGATACAACGCCGCAAAGCGCCATACAATTTTTGTCAAGCCTGGAGGCACATTTGAAAACCACCACGGGGCAGTTGGCATCGGTGGTAGGCCGTTATTATGCCATGGATCGGGATCAGCGCTGGGAGCGGACTAAGGTGGCCTATGATGCGCTGGTGCATGGCCAAGGCATGCGGGCACAATCCTGGCACAAGGCCATCGAGCAATCTTACGTCCAGGGTATTACAGATGAGTTTTTACAGCCCATTGTGCTAACGAATCAGGAAGGAGTCCCTAAGGCATGCTTGCAGGAAGGCGATGTGGTGCTATGCTTTAATTTTAGGACCGATCGGAGCCGACAAATTACCCGGGTATTGACCCAAGCAGCACTGCCAGAGTTGGGTATGCACCCACGTAAGCTACATTATCTGACTATGACGATGTATGATGAGCGATTTCAGGATGTGAAGCCATTATTTGAGAAAAATGTCTTGAAAAATACTCTCGGAGAAGTCTTGAGTAGGTATGGGAAAAAGCAACTCAGGATTACTGAAACAGAAAAATATCCACACGTCACGTATTTTTTTTCTGGAGGTAGGGAGGAGCTTTTCTCAGGTGAAGAACGCATACTGTGCCCCTCACCTCAGGTACCCACTTATGACCTATCGCCTGACATGGCTGCCCCTGCTATCACAGAGAAAGTGCTCCCCGTGCTTACACAACAAAATGTTGATTTTATTTGCCTTAATTTTTCCAATGCAGATATGGTAGGACATACCGGTGTGTTTGAAGCTACGGTAAAAGCCTGTGAAGTAGTAGACCAATGCTTAGAAAGAGTGGTCAAAAAAGCCTTAGAGAACGATTACATCGCTCTGATCGTATCAGACCACGGGAATGCTGACAAGATGCGGACAGCTCAAAGGCACCCTTACACTGCGCACACCGAGAACCCGGTCCCTTGTATTTTGGTCGATCAGCAGGCACAAAGACCGTTGAGAAATGGCAAGTTGGCAGATGTTGCGCCTACTATCTTGCAATGCATGGGCCTACCTGTGCCGTCAGCAATGAAAGGAAAACCTTTGTTTGATCTATAAAATGACCATAGGGGTCGTAGAAGCGTCTTGGGATAGGTAAGTTACAGCTTCTACCTTAAAGCTCCTCACTACTGCAGCAGCCCTGGAGATCTTGGGCAAAGACTTCAGGTTCAAGACCCTTATTCAATATGATGTCGAAATAGATGAGGAGGGAACTTTGCGTGGTAATATTTACATCAAAAGTGGGGGGATCCTGCACTAGGATCTCAGCGTTTCCAAGACCAATACTGCCAGCCCCCACTTCTATACTCCTGGGTGCAAGCCATCCAAGCACTGGGTATCAAAAAAGTAACTGGTGCAGTGGTTGGAGATGGTCAGATTTATGAAGACTTTATGATACCAGGTGGGCGGGAAGTGGGTGATCTGGGTGAATACTACGGAGCCGGGGTCTGGGCTGTCTATCTTTGATAATATCCACAGCATCACCCTCCAAGCCACGCAAGAGGGTGAAAAAGTCTCCCTGATCGACATTATTGCCCCGCTTCCTGGAGAGGCGCAAAGTATGTTCCACGTCGAAAGTGATTCTGTTGACCATGCCCAAGTCTACGTCAGTGGATTGCCTTACCGACCTGTCCGCATTATTCAAGGAAAAATTCCTTGTAGTGGTCAAGCCATCACCCTAAGAAGTACCAGTCCTGACCCAGCCTATTGGGCTGCTTATGCTTTACATCAGGCTCTCCAAAAGCAGGTCATTGAGGTGGCACAGTCTCCTGCCGATGTACGTAGAGAAGTACTATCCTCCTCCGCAGTTAGGCAAGATCTCCGCACTACGCTCTCGCCCCCCCTTAAGCAAAATCATTACGATTATCAACCATGAGAGCCTGAATAGCTATGCGGAACACCTGCTAAAGCATTTCAGCCTGGCAGTTGCAGGACCTGGGGATAGTTCTAGTGACACAAAGGTTCTCAAACAATGTTGGTCTGAGCAAGACATAGACGTTACCGGCGTGCTACTCCACGGTGGCTGGACTATCTAGGAGCAATGTCCTCACGCCCAAGCAGCTTGTAGAGGCCTTTGCTACATGAAAACTAGTGACAATTTTGAACTTTTTTACGAGTCGAGATTGTTGCAAAAGTATCAGTAAATTAAGGTAAGTAAGATATTAGCCGTAAAGCTATCAGCTTTTTCTATCGCGTCACTCACCTCAAAAAGATACCCGTATGCCTATAAAAACTTCC
>JBJORC010000048.1:0-9435 GCA_046049605.1 Bacteroidota bacterium | reverse complement strand
CTGACGAAACTACCTGGAATGCGTTTTTTAATCATGAGATCATGGGTTGGTGAATAAATATTTGATTAACCATAATATACCCGAAATCTCCCACATTTAACCCACACCGTGCAAAGGTCTTGTATTCTATCCTATTTCGCGATAGTCTAGGCCCCTAAAAAAATAAACTCAAGAGTAAAAACACGGCGGGCGATGCTTTTTTTGCCAATGTATTAGTACATTGACACTGCTGGGTATGCTTGAGTTGTTGACCACAATAACCTTATACGTAAACAGATCATGAAAAGAACCTTATTCCTACTCGTATTAATGTTTTTGAGCAGTATCGGAGATTTGTCTTCGAGTGGCCACAACGTGGCCACTCGACCTCCCTTGTTAAAAAAGAAAGACAAAGTAGCCATTGTAGCACCAGCATCTGGGCTCAAGGATCCGAAAAACGTAATTGAAAAGGCGACCGAACTTTTTCAATCCTGGGGGCTAGAAGTTGTGGTAGGAAAATATGTAAGCGTGGATAGCTGTAATGCGTTTGCTGGATCAGATGTACAAAGAACTGAAGATCTGCAGCGGGCGCTTGACGATCCAACCATTAAGGCTATTTTTTCTTTGAGAGGCGGATACGGTACCACACGTATTATAGACCAGCTTGATTTTACTCGTTTTCTCAGAAATCCCAAGTGGGTCATCGGTTTTAGTGACATTACTACCTTGCATATAAGATTACATAACTTGGGTGTTGCTTCTGTACATGGTGCAATGCCTTTACTTTTTTCAAGTCCCCAACACAGAGCTTCCATTGACAGCTTGAGAACACTGCTTTTTAAAGGAACTGCTCATTTAGAAACTTCCTCTCATGCATTGAATAGACTGGGCTCAGTGACAGCACCTGTGGTGGGGGGTAATCTGACACTGATCTGTAATAATATGGAGACACCGTCGGCACTCGATACAAAAAACAAGATTCTAGTTATTGAGGATGTTGGGGGGCATCTTTATGCGTTAGATCGGATAATGGTTCAGTTAAAACGGGCCGGAAAGCTTCAAGATTTGGCGGGGCTTGTTGTAGGAAAAATGGTCCATATGAAAGACCTTTTATCCCTCCCAATGAATAAAAGTGCTGAGGCAATCATCAAGGAGCACGTTGCCAGCTACAATTATCCCGTAGCTTTTCAGTTTCCCGTAGCACATCAAGCGCCTAATCTCGCGTTTCCGCACGGTGGCATAGGGACACTCTGTGTGAGCAATGATAAAGTGAGCCTAATTTTTGAAAAATAGCTTACAAGGGGGTACTGTGTATGTAGTATTACAAGGCATATGCATCCCCATTAGTATGTCTGTCGTTACTAATCCTTCTCTATTGAAGTGTACGGATCAATACTTGGTCGCCCCTTAAGCCAGGGATAATTCGAGCAATTTCTATGCGGATAAGTTGATTTTCATCAAAAAAGGGTAGCAAAGAACGCAAGGAAACCTTAAATGCAATTCAAAACCTTGTAAAGAGTTAGACCGTTATGTTGGGGCAGTCACCGGATCAAGCACAAGCTGATCTGTTTAAAGACCTGCATGCCCATCAGCTCAATCCACAACACCCGCTCTATCTATTAGGCCGAGCTATGCCCTGGGAAAAACTAGAAGAAGATTTTGCTCCCCTCTATGGGACTGTGAGGGTGCCGGGCCACCCCATGAGGACAATAGCTGCCCTTTTGATGCTCAAACACCTCTACAACCTGAGCGATAAAAGTTGTAGTAGCCCATGTGGCAAGAGAACCCCTACTACCAGTACTTGGTCGGAGAGGCTACCTTCCAGTGGGGCCAACCCTGTGCTGCTAGTGGTCTAGTCCAACTTTTGACATCGCCTGGGAGAAAAAGGCATATAAATGCTATCTTTCCTCTCTATAGCCCTGCATACAGAAAAGGCCAAGAAGGTCATGGTAGACACGACCGTACGAGAGAAAAATATTCCTTCCCCTCTTATGCGGAGCTCTACAAGAAGGTCCTTGAGAAGTGGAATGCCCTGGCCAAGCAGAAAAGAATAGCGGAAGAGACGTTGCAGTTTTTGTTCCTATGGCTAAGAGCTTAGGCCTGGCACCTATAGTAGAGGTGTTTGTAGGAACGGTCCTTCACGGTATTCAATCGCAGGCAGCCATTGTGCTTGTGGGTCGTGTGTAGTTGATATCAAGAAACGATACTCCTGGTTTCGTGAGTGACGCTAGTCAGGGGGTTAAAATACATTCAAAGTTGACCTTCTTACCGTGGCTTCACGATCCTCTTTTTTAGAAGACCTAGCAGCAGAGCTCCAAGCCCAGCATCGTCATCGCCTCCATGCGCTGACCATTATTTTCCCTACTTGTCGGGCAGGAGAGGTATTTAAGCAATGTTTGGCTGCCCATCTTTCCCAAACTATCTGGACGCCAAAGGTTCTGAGCATCGAAGCATTAATGCAGCAGCTTAGTCCACTCAAGCAGGCACAGCCCTTGCTGCTGACCCACATGCTGTACCAGACTTTTCAGGAGCTACAGCCCCAGGAAGAATCTTTTGAGCAGTTTTATTTTTGGGGGAGCTTGTTGCTTGAAGATTTTGATGTGATCGACAAGTACTTAGTTGATGCTGCCCATCTTTTTACAGACCTGAGACGACACAAAGAGCTTAGCTTGTACCATGATTACCTGACCGAAGCACAACGAACAGCCATCCAGTCTTTTTGGAAGAATTTTGAACAACGGCTATCTACGCATCAGGAAGGCTTTTTGAGCCTCTGGAAGTTGCTCCCCCAAGTCTATCAACACTTCAAACAACGCCTGCAAGCGCAGAGTATTGGCTATCAGGGGCTGTGCTATAGAGCAGCCTACGAGGCCTTGGTACAAGGCACTGCCAAGGCCCAACACGATCAGTTGGTGTTTGCTGGCTTTAATGCCCTGACACCTGTAGAAGAAAAAATATTGGCATGGTGTCAGGCCCATCTACCTACAGAGTTTTACTGGGATGTGGATGCTTACTATATGGAGGATACGCAACAGGAGGCGGGTACCTACTTGAGGGCTTACCAACAACAACCACACTTTCGGTCCAGTTTTGTCCAGCCCTTTCCCAAGCGGCTTTCCCAAGGCACCCAAGAAATTCACCTCACAGCAGTAGCTTCTGAAGTGGGGCAAGCCCAGGTGATGGGTGCCCAGCTAAAGGCTCTGATGGAGGTACAGGGGGCAGATTTTGTACCCGGCAGGACAGCCATTGTAGTGGCCAACGAAGCCTTACTCTTGCCCGTGCTGCACGTCTTGCCTCTAGATGCTCCAGTCAGTACCCACCTAGGCTATCCACTAAGAGACACAGCTACCTACCGCCTGCTCGAGCATATGTTGGCGTTACAAGCGGCCACTGCCCAAGAGCAATTCCCTTCAGGTTATTGGGCAGTTCACCATGTATTGGCTGTACTCAACCATCCGCACGTGATGGGCTGGAATGCTGTTCTGGTACAAGCCACCATCAATCGCATACAAGAAACCAAGAGCAGCTACGTAGCCCAGGAAGCCTTGGCTCAGGAAAATACCCTGTATGAAACAATTTTCAAGGTTTTAAGGCCCCAAGACCACTACCTACGCTACTTGATGGAGGGATTACAGTGCATCGAAGCCCATGCACAAGAAGAAGCCCCCTCTTTACGCCCTCTGGAAAAGATGGCCTTACACCAACTCCTACAACAGCTTGGTAGCCTCCAAGAAGTATTTTCAACTTCCTCCACCAAGAGTGAAGTACTTCTAAAACTACTCCGACAGCTATTACAACCCGTACGGCTCCCCTTAGGCAGTCAGTCGTTGGATGGTATACAAGTTTTAGATGTGCTGGCTACGCACACCCTGGATTTTGACCATGTTTTCATTGTGGGTATGAACGAGGGTCATTTTCCGGTACAGGCCGGCCCCTCTTCTTTTATTCCATACAACTTGCGCAAGGGTTATGACTTACCCACGGCCGATCAGCACCAGGCAGCATTGTATGCCTACCATTTTTATCGCTTACTGCAGCGTGCTCAGCAAGTGTACATCAGCTACAGCACTCAAACTTCAGCTGGCAGTCAGGGAGAAATGAGCCGCTATCTTTGGCAGCTCCTCTACGAATCTAAGCTACGTCTGAAAAAGAAGGTCATTGCCCAGCCCATTCACCTGGCCACAGTCCAGCCCATTGTTATCCCTAAAAAAGATGCTGTCTTGCAGCAGTTGCGGAAGTACATACTACAACCTGACGGCACGGTACAACCCCTGACACCTTCTGCACTAAATACATATCTTGACTGCAGTCTGCGTTTCTATTTCCAATACCTTGCACAACTCAAAGCACCATCGCCTCCCCAGCAAGCTACTCATGCCATGGTTTTTGGGAACCTTCTGCATGAAGTTATGGAAAGGCTTTATACACCACTGATGAACGAGAAGCAGGGTCAACTTCTGCAGTCCCAAGACTTAGCAGCATTGCAAAAGCGGGTAGCATTTGTTGTAAAGGATACTTTTGCAAGTACCTTGTATTTAGGGCAACATCATTTGGCAGGGCTACAAGGCGGTAATGCTATTGCCCAAGCCGTTATGATCAGGCTGGTGAGCAGGATTTTGGTCTTGGATCAGGAGCATACTCCTTTTGTATTCATTGGATTAGAAATGGGCCGACAGGCGTCGTTGCATCTTGATTTTGAACTGAACCCAGTAATGCGTGTGCGGCTAAAGGGCATCATCGATCGGGTGGACTGGAAGGCAGGTGTTTTTCGGGTGTTGGACTACAAGACGGGCCTTGATGAAAAGAAAATAAAAAATGTCCCTAGTTTGTTTGACCGAGGGATTACTCGGCGAAGCAAAGCAGCCTTTCAAACACTTTTTTATGCGTGGCTTTTCCAGAAGCAGGGGCTATTTCACGTTACCTCTGCGTCTTTTTTACCAGCCTCCCAGGCTAGCGCCTCAGAAGGAACCAGCGTTATGCCGGGCCTCTTTAATAGCCGCCAGCTTTTTGATGACCATTTTGATCCTCGGTTCTTCCTGCAACAACCCGGCAGTCGTACCTACATACCTATCGAGAACATCACAGCTTACCAGGATGAATGGGAGCAAGGGTTGCGCCAAACACTCACCGAACTATTGGATCCTGCTGTGCCTTTTTCCCAGACGCCTGACGAGGCTCGTTGCGTGTCCTGTCCTTACAAAGGCATCTGCGAGCGGCATTAATACGGTGGGTATTGTCTCGCAGTGCTAGTGATGGATACTCTTTTTGTGTGGAAGACAAAAACAGGCTTTTGGAGAGCTAGAGACAACCCATTTTGGCTACTTAGGTCGCCAAGATAGGTATTATATAGGCGACTTTTAGGTGGGATCTGAATTCAAAACCCGACTCTTTTGCACGCACAATTGGGACCCAGGTTGCAATATTCGAGGTAGCGCCCGCTTTCTATAAAAGAACTCATATGCCAGCGCACACCATGGTTTTCGTTGTATTCTCTAAGATTGGGATAAGCTTCCGTTTTTTCCTTATCTGAATCTGATTCTGATCCGTAGAAATGATAAACACAATACCAGCACCAATGGTGCATACACTTACTACAGGTCATATGCATACATCCTCCATTGCGTTCTGTAGGTACCTTACACTTAGGACAAGTAAAAACCGCTGCTTCTCTACGTTCTTCTATACTGCTGAAAGCTTTGTCCCTATCACACTGGTGGCCGAGCACCCAGTTCTTGGAGCATCGAACACAGATACGCTTCTCAGGGTGAAAATAACACCGTATTGGTGCGTGTCCCCTCTCTACCAATGCCTGAAATGGACAATCCTTCTCAGAACAAGACACTATGTTAAAATAATTTTCAGTATGAGCATCTTTCTCACGTAACGCGTCTAATAACTTACCTAAATAGCGCTTCCGGGTGGAATCAGAAAGTTGAAGGGCTCGGTCAACTTCGTTGTTCACCGTTAGATTGTCCACTTCTCGACTAGCTTGGTGTTCTCGTATATCTGCCAAGACACCTTCCAATATTCCTCCTTCAGCTCCTTGCTTGACTATCCCGTAAGGCAGCAGCTTTTTGCATCCACTGGTATTTATACAAAGTAGATCGGAAGTCGCCATTTGTGAGAAAAAACAAGAAGTGCAATAGCGCAGCCCCTCCCCCTTACATATACATCGAGTTTCTATGCATTTTTTACTTTGCACTCCGCAAACTATACACTGACTACTCTCGCGAAGTCGTATATCCACGAACTTATCACCTCTCAAGTCTTTCGCTATATTCTGGATACAAGAATCGGTCCAGCCATCTTTTCCCAAGATTGGTCCTGGCCAGAAAGTATTCGAATACTTGCAGTTTTTAGGAAAATCCCTTGTATGGTTACCGTATACTGATAATGTTGCTTCTGGTGGTGCTGATGCATCAACCGTATTGTTACCGTATATTGATGGTATCGTTTCTGGGGGCACTGATGCATCGACGAAATTCTTAGAACACCCAGATATGACTGAACACGCAATGGCTTGCCCAAGACAAACAAAGCCTAAGCGTAAAAAAGAGGCATTAAGGTGTCCTGCGATCCTTTTTTTAAACCTGTATTTATTAGAAAGCATATTGTTACTAGGTGCTGGTCTCTAAAATAAGCCGTTGTTCAAAACCGAGATCTGCCTTGGGATGATCGGAGCCACCTCACCGGCAGCTCTTGCCTCGCGAAAGTAGCGAAAAAGTAAAAATATTTGCTTCGGCATGTTTTAGGAAGGTTTGTATCTATTTGTCAGGGATATACCCTGCTCTTGGGACTCGTCGATTTCCCCTCTGCTGATGCTCAAGATGATACCTACAGCAATGCCTGTAAATAGCAAGGAAGTGCCTCCCATACTTACAAAGGGCAAAGGAAGTCCTGTAACAGGCCCTAGGCCTACGGCTACCCCCATGTTGACCATAGCCTGAAGCACTAGCGCAAAGCTAAGGCCAGCTGACAACAACCCGCCATAAGCCCGATTGCTTTGGGAAACATTACGGATGCCCCTGTAGAGCAAGGCTAGGTAAAGCAATACAACCACTACGCCGCCTATCAACCCATACTCTTCCACCAGAATGGCATAGATGAAGTCTGAATAAGGATGGGGTAAAAAATTTCTTTGTTGACTATTGCCTGGTCCTTTGCCATATAGCCCCCCCGTAGCAATCGCAATACAAGCCTGCTCTGTCTGAAAAGGAAGCTCATCTTGTGCAAAAGCTTTCAGACGACTCAAAGCCGTTTCCCCTCTTTGGCCTACACGCATGGCAATGAAGCCCAACATTAGACCCATTATTGCCAGTATGGCAAGGTATTTAATGGGTACCCTACCGATGTACATCAATAACATGCAGATAAGAAAGAGCAGTAAAGCAGCAGAAAAATTGGTCAGTGCAATGAGGCCACAAATCACGCTACACCAGGCTAGCATAGGCAACAGCGCTTGCCGCCAGTCACCAATATTGTGTTGTCGTTTGGCCAGCATATTGGCGAGGCTGGCGATCAAAGCGAGTTGGGCCAAATCTGAAGGTTGAAAAGCCTTGCCAACGAATGGGATAGTCAGCCAACGAGAAGCCTCATTTAGGGTAAGTCCATAGCGCCAAGTCAAGAGCAGTAGGGGTATAGAAACCCATAAGGCAAGCTTGGCCAAGCCTGCATAGTAGCGGTAGTCGATTCTGTGTGCTACCCACATGGCACCAAGGCTACTCAGCATCAACAAAGAGTGTTTGACCAGGTAATACTCTGTATTCCCCTGCATCTTCCGGTAGGCCAGAGCGCTAGAAGCACTATAAACAGCTAGGATACTCAAAATAGCGAGCACCAACATGATCGCCCATATAAAAGGATCACCTTTCAGATTGTGCCTCAACCATTGGTTGATGGGTTGCTTTATTGTTTGGCTAATTTCACTCATTGGGTTAATTAACTAGCTGTGGATCTGTTGGGTCATGCTAGCGTGTAGCACAGCTTGTCTAAAGTACTCACCTCGCTCCTCGAAATTTTTGAATAGATCAAAACTAGCACAAGCTGGGGAAAACAAAACTACATCTTCAGGTTGTGCCAAAGAAAGTGCTATTGCTACTGCCTCCTCTACTTGTTGTGTTGTATGGATAGGCGTTACTACTTGCCGAAAGGCCTGGCTTATTTTTGCGTTGTCTTTGCCCAGGCAGATCATAGCCTTAACACGTGTTTTGGCGAGAGGTTGAAGCGCTGCATAATCATTCCCTTTGTCCTTTCCTCCTGCTATCCAGATGATGGGTTGTACGAAGCTCATCAAGGCCGCACAGGCCGCCTCTACATTGGTGGCCTTGGAGTCGTTGTAGAACGGAATTCCTCCAATCTCAGTAATCCACTCGATGCGATGAGGCACCCCTGTGAACGTTGCCAGTCCTGCCTGAATTTTCGTTGCGTCAACGCCTAGGAGCTGGGCCACCCTTATGGCTACCAGGGCATTGAACCAATTGTGAGGTCCTCGAAGCTTAAAGCTGGAAGCAGTGAGCAGAGGGAGACAGTCATCTACTGCTGTGTTGTACACCTGTACCGATACGGGATGTTGGCAAGGCAGAATAGCCTGTTGCTGCAGATGAGCCTGAATATTGGGATCTGCTTGGTTATAGATGCAATGCTCCTGAGGGGTCATGTTTTGCAAGATTCTGAACTTAGCTTGCATATAAGGTGCTATTTGACCATGATACCGGTCCAGATGATCTGGCGTGATGTTTAACAAACAAGCTATATCTAGCTTGCAGGTATACATCCCCTCTAACTGAAAATTGCTCAGCTCTAGTACGTAGTAGTCATGTTTATTTTTTAATACCTCTCTGGAAAAACTTGTGCCTACATTGCCAGCCATGCCTACATTGAATCCTGCTTCTTTCAGCAAATGGTAAGTTAAGTGTGTAGTGGTTGTTTTTCCATTAGTACCTGTGATACCAATCAGAAAAGCTTGGGTATAGCGACTGGCTAGCTCTATCTCAGCAATGATGGATAGCCCTTTTTTTTGGATGCACTGGATGATAGGAGTACTATCCGGAATGCCCGGACTTTTGACCACCTCATCAGCAGCCAGGATCCTGTCTTGGGTGTGTTGCCCCTCTTCAAAGACAATGTTATGTGCTATGAGTTCCGCTTTGTAGGGCGTAGCAATATTGCCTGCATCGGAAACAAAGACTTCTAACCCCTTCGCTTGGGCCAGTAGCGCTGCCCCTGTACCACTTTCGCCCGCACCCAAGATCACTATTTTTCCCACAGGTATTTTAGCTAATATTTTTTCTGCAAGTTACAGCAATGCAAGAGGAAGCCACAGCTCCAAGACAAGATGAGAGACTATTGCAGAATAGTTGCTGGATGTTTCCCACTCTTTTTGGGAGGCATATTTGGTCTTTCACATACCTGTTTGCGGCCCAATGGGCTCCTTAAAGCGGCCTATCAAGTCTTATA
>JBJORC010000047.1:0-7992 GCA_046049605.1 Bacteroidota bacterium | reverse complement strand
TAACGGTGATATTTTCTGCAAGGTTTTGAACTAAATTTATCCTTTCCTTGCGTTTTTTGCTACGCTATTTTGGGTAAAATATTCAAAAAATATTCCTTATCGCATAGTAGGCAATGAAATTTCCCTTTGTTAAGGGGCGACTTATTAATCACTGTTTCTTCATAGATCCTGTGTTGGTTAAAGACCCGTCTGACTTCCTCATGCGTTCCGGGGTGGGGCAATCGCTTATCAAGGAGGGTCTGGACAATATCACTAGGTGCTGCTCCTGGTACGGCATAGTACAATGCGTCCCTGCTAACTTGTTCGAAAGACATCTTATCTATGATCGTGAGCGCCGTTTGCCGACAACCCACTTCTAGTGCCCGTAACCATGGGGGGCTCAGGTAACGAGGGTCCCAAGAAGGGGCAGCTCTTTGGAATATTGTTTGATTAGCATCGATGTCATTGGCTGAACCTGCTCTCTCAAAAAGAGTTTCAACAAGCCTTGCTCGCTGCTGATCATTTAAATTACAATTTTTGAGGAGTGCGTGAAAATGCCACCTTTTTCCTGATCTGATGCCTTAATAATATCTGCCCCCACCCGGTTTAAAACCAACTCGATATCAGCATATTCTTCGAGCATTATGACTGCAGTTAGTAAAGACACCTCCCCGCCATTGACTGGCACACGCAATGTGTGGATACTTGTTGGATCTCTTTGGGATGTCTGCAATGCAGTTTCTAACGACCCTTCTTCCTCGTTAGCAACCGAAAAAACCGGAGGTCGTTCGCCGTAGTTTTGACCACAACTACATAACAAAGATGAAGATGCCAAGAAGAAAGAATAACCTTGGTTGCATGCTTGCCAATTCCTTCATACTTGAGTCTTATCTTTTACGCGTATCCCGCCAAACTACTTCAAGTAGAGGCCGGCAACACAAAAAAATTACAATGCCTCCAAGGTGGCTTGTGCTTGCCCAACGTCAGCTACGTGGTCGATTATAAGCAGTAGCTGTGCCTTGACTTCTTGCACGCGACATCGCTGGGGATGCTGTTGCACGTAAATAAATATGCGCTCTAAAGCACTGTCCTGATTTGGATGCGCAGTAGGAGTAAAATAGCAGCGCATGGATTCATTCTTGAGCTTCAGTTTAGTAAGCCCCAGCCTTTGGGCAAGCCAACGCAGCTTGACCAATTGGGTGAGGACTTGTACAGGCAAGGGCAGGGGACCAAATCGATCTTGGAGCTCTTTTTGAAAGGCCTGTAAGGCTGTTTCGTCTTGCAACCGGTCGAGTCGGGCATAGAGGTTGATGCGCTCAGCCACATTGCTGACATAGGTCTCTGGAATAAGCACCTCTAAATCGGTCTCCAAGGTGCAGTCTAGGACGGTGGGGGTATTGGCTTTTTGCTGGAGCTCCTCGGCAAACAATTCTTTAAACTCTCCTTCTTTGAGCTCTTGGACAGCATCATCCAGAATTTTGCAATACGTGTCAAAACCTACGTCGGCAATAAAACCACTTTGTTCTGCACCAAGCAGGTCGCCTGCTCCCCGAATGTCCAGATCCCGCATGGCCACCTTAAAACCATCTCCCAAGTCTGAAAACTCTTCCAAAGCACTGAGTCTTCTGCGCGCCTCAGCAGTCAGCGTAGAAGTGGATGGAGCCAAGAGGTAACAAAACGCCTTTTTATTAGAACGCCCTACCCTACCCCGCATCTGGTGCAAATCTGACAGACCAAAGAGGTGGCTGCTATTGATAAAAATGGTGTTGGCATTGGGGATATCTAGCCCTGATTCAATGATGCTGGTGGCCACCAGCACATCGTACTCTCCTTGCATGAACCGGAGCATGCACTGCTCTAGCCGGGTGCCTTGCATTTGTCCATGCGCTACACCGATGCGACAGTCAGGCACGAGCTTGTGAAGCATGTTGGCCACCTCCTCAATATCCCCCACTCTGTTATGCACAAAGAATACCTGGCCTCCTCGCTGAATTTCGTAGTCAATGGCATCTTTGATCAATGTCGGGTCAAAGGCGTGAATCGACGTGGCCACAGGCTGCCTGTTGGGAGGAGGCGTAGCAATGATACTGAGGTCTCGTGCTCCCATAAGGGAAAAATGAAGGGTTCTGGGAATAGGCGTGGCAGTGAGTGTGAGCACGTCCACATTGATCCGCAGTTGTTTGAGGTAGTCTTTGGCCTTGACACCAAATTTTTGCTCCTCGTCAATGATGAGCAACCCAAGATCATGGAATTTAACCGTTTTGCTTAGGATTCTATGTGTACCGATAAGGATTTGGACCTTGCCAGCTGCAGTAGCTTCCAAAGTTGCTTTGATCTCCTGGGGAGTCTTGAAGCGGTTGATATAAGCAATGTTGAGATTAAAGTCAGCCAGCCTAGTTCGAAAAGAATCATAATGCTGCAAGGCTAGGATCGTAGTGGGCACCAGCACGGCTACTTGCTTGTTATCATTGACAGCCTTAAAAGCAGCGCGAATGGCTATTTCAGTTTTACCAAAGCCTACATCGCCACAAACTAGGCGGTCCATGGGGTAAGATGCTTCCATGTCTTTTTTTACCGCCTCCGTAGCCATAGCCTGGTCGGGAGTGTCTTCGTACATGAAAGAAGACTCCAATCTGGCTTGTAGAAAATTGTCTGAATTAAAGGGGAAACCCAAAGTTTGTTTGCGTCTGCCGTATAGCTGAATGAGCTCTTTGGCGGTGTCTTTGATTTTAGTTTTGACTTTTTTCTTTTTCTGGGCCCATGCTGATGATCCCAATTTGGTGATGGTGGGCACAACACCCTCTTTTCCGGTGTATTTGGAAATCTTATGTAGGGACTGGAGGCTAACATAAACGAGGTCGTTGTCTTTGTAGAGCAATCGCATGACTTCTTGCTGTTTGCCATTGGTGGATACTGTGCTAAGCCCTGCAAAACGACCGATACCATAATCGATGTGCACCACATAATCACCTGAATGTAAGGTTTGTAACTCACGCAAGGTAATGGCTTGGGTCTTGGAATACCGCTTGGGAGACTTGTAGCGGTAGTAGCGGTCAAAAAGCTGGTGATCGGTATAGCACGCGATACCCACCTGATGGTCTATGAAGCCCTGGCGAAGGCCCAGAGACAGCCCTCTGAAATGGACCGCGTCGCCTGGCACTTCGAGTAGGCTGCTCAGCCGGTCAAACTGCGCTACAGATTCTGCCGTAATGATGTTTTCCATCCCCTTGGCTTGATTTTCGCGCAAGTTTTCAGCCAGCAGCACAAAGTTTTGGTTGAAGGCAGGCTGGGCCGATGCCTCATACGTGATCACGTCGTGGGGGGTAGTATAAAAGCGCTTACCAAACTCAATAGTGGTCAGCCTTTTCAAGGACTGCGTCCAGCTAGCTGGGGTTTCCCAGCGATGTCCTGGCGGTGGCAAATGGGTTGGAGGTTGTTTGGCAACCTTTTCCTGAAAAATTTTGGTGGCCTGTGCATATTTTTTTTCAATGGCAGCCACTACGAGCTCCTGGTCCTTGATCCACACGAGTGTAGCTGGGCACAAACAATCCAGCAACGATTGGTGAGCTAGTGAGATGGTTGGTGCGTGTAGATTAGGCAAAACGGTTGCTTGCGAAACAGCTTCCAACGAGCGCTGACTGGTGGGGTCAAAGGTCCGGATGCTTTCTATCTCTTGGCCCCAAAGCGCTAGCCGAAAAGGCAGCTGGTAGGCATAGGAAAAGATGTCGATGATGCCCCCACGAATCGCAAACTGACCAGCTTCGTAGACAAAGTCTGTTTTTTCAAACCCTTGCTCCAAGAGCCGTGCGGCCACAACAGAGGTGATAGGCTCCTCGCCTACCTGAAGTATCCATGTATTTTTTGCTAGGACTTCCTGATGAACCACCTTTTCAGGCAGGGCTTCTGGATAAGTCACTACTAAGGGAGCTTGGCACTCAGGATGACGGAGACGATGCAGTACTTCTACACGCATCAACTGGTCAGCATGGGCTGTTATAGTAGAAGAATAAGGGGGGTTGTGGGAAGCAGGATACAGCAGGACAGTGTCTGGATCCAGGAGGGACTGCAGATCGCTATAGAAATAAGCCGCCTCCTCTTTGTCGTGCAAAATAAACAGTTGCGCAGCAGCCGTATGCTTATAGATAGCAGCTGCCAACACAGCATCCAGGCTGCCGACAACGCCCTTGAGATGCATACACTGGCCAGCAGACACACGAAGCCTATCGACCCATGCGCCCACCCACCCATCCTGTTCGTACAGGGTTACGAGCTCTTTTACTTGCAATGAAAAGTAGTATTACGAAAAAACGATGCCCCAAAGTTGGTCACTTTTGGGATAGGAGACAAAAGTTTTACCTCGTAAGTGAGACTCCACTTTTTTCCTAGGATGCAAAAAGTAGGCAAAAAGATCAGCTGCGGTGGTTCTGCTGGCTAAAATCCTTGCCTACGGCATAGGCCCTCTCAACTCGGCCGCCTCAAACAGAAGATATCCCGTAACGGCCTTCGGATTTCTTAATGCCCTCTGAGCCAAGTCGGCAATTCGTGCTTCTCATTACTTGAAAACAGGGTCACAAAACAAAAAAATCGCCTAGGTATAAGGGACGTCAGTATTTCAAGCGGAGGGCGTGTACGTTCTCCTTTGTTTGAAGACGCTGCAAGCGGGCAAGCTAGGAAAACTTGAGCCTGTGCGTGCAGAAATGGTAGACCTGTTCCCCTAGCGGTGACCTTTTGGGTTCCTTTTTGTATGGCAGACAAAAAGGAACGCCTCCCCGGCGAGGGTAAATTGATCAGCTTGCTTAACCGTATTGCTGCCAACGCAACATGTGGGGTATTTTCCATAGGCATCATGGATGCATGTAGACAGAACACGCTAACTTGTGTGTTCATACAAAAAAATAATAGAGCATTAACGCAAAACTTTATGACCCCAAGCACTGTTCGCAAGAAACTCTTTCTCCTCGATGCCATGGCTCTGATCTACCGAGCGCACTTTGCTTTTAGTAAAAACCCAAGGATCAACTCCAAGGGTATCAACACCAGTGCTGTACTGGGCTTTACCAACGCCCTCGTAGAGATTATTAATAAGGAAGCGCCCACCCACCTGGCTGTTGCCTTTGATACAGCTGCCCCTACTTTCAGGCATCAAGCTTTTGAGGCCTACAAAGCACACCGAGAAGCCCAACCAGAAGACATTACCCTGGCCATCCCTTATGTCAAAAAAATAGTTCGTGCTTTTCAAATACCTGTTCTAGAAAAAGAAGGCTACGAGGCCGACGACATCATTGGCACACTGTCACGGCAAGCAGCTAAGGAAGATTTTTTGGTGTATATGATGACGCCCGATAAGGATTTTGCCCAGCTGGTGGATGACCATATCTATCTTTATAGGCCTGCTTTTTTAGGCAATAGAGCCACTGTACTGGGCAAGAAAGAAGTGCTAGCCCAGTGGGGCATCAAGCAGACGGATCAAGTTAGGGACATTCTGGGCTTACAAGGAGACGCGGTAGACAACATACCCGGAATTCCTAAAATAGGCCCTAAAACAGCCCAGAAGCTGGTCCACACTTTTGGTTCCGTAGAAAATCTAGTAGCCAACGCAGATCGGCTGCAAGGAAAACTACGAGAAAATGTGCAAGCCTATGGCCAACAAGGTATTCTCTCTAAAGAGATTGCTACTATCCACACCAACGTTCCTCTGGCATTTGAACTAGAACAAAGCTACTACCAAGGACCTGACGAGACGCAGCTTAAGACCCTGTTCCATGAGCTGGAGTTTCGCACCCTACTACAAAGAATTTTTGGCGAGGCGGCAATCTTGCCCGTAAAACGGGCTGCGACCCAGACAGCTCTTTTTGAAATGCCTCAACAAGCCCATGCTGCAGCAGAAGCCCCTTCAACTCCCCCTTTGCTATCTACCCTAGAAAATACACCGCACCTGTACCATCTCATAGATACACTTTTACTAAGACAAAACCTGATTAAGCATCTGGCACTACAAAAAGAGGTTTGTTTCGACACGGAGACCACCAGCCTTGATCCTCACCAAGCCACCCTCTTGGGTATTGCTTTTTCGTACTATCCTGGCGAAGCCTACTACGTACCAGTGCCTGAAGACCAAGCAGCTGCCAAACAACTCGTACAAGAATTTAAAGCAGTGCTAGAAAGCACAACGATCTGCAAGATTGGTCAAAACCTCAAGTACGACATCAACGTCTTGCAGCGGTATGGTGTCGCGGTAAGCACGCCCCTCTTTGATACTATGCTGGCGCACTACCTGCTTGTCCCTGACATACGCCACAACCTCAACGTGATGGCAGAACAGTACTTACACTACACACCGCTTCCCATAGAAGCCTTAATTGGCCCCAGGGGTAAAAATCAAAAGAACATGCAAGCGGTAAACGTAGCCTTGGTCAAAGAATACGCTGGCGAGGATGCCGACATCACGCTACAGGTTTACCAAAAATTGGCATCGGAAATTACTACCCAAGGGCTCGAAAAATTACTCTATGAGGTCGAATTGCCTCTCGTCAATGTGCTGGCCTCCATGGAACATGCCGGCGTCAAGGTAGATACGGGAGTACTGGCAGTCCTGTCAGAAAACATGGCACACGAAAGCAAGGAATTAGCACACGAAATTCACGCCCTAGCAGGCGAGATTTTTAACATTGCTTCCCCCAAACAGCTGGGCGAGATATTATTTGGCAAACTAAAACTCATCGAAAACCCCAAAAAGACCGAAACAGGGCAGTATGCCACAGGCGAAGAGGTCTTGCAAGCTCTGGCTAAGGAGCATCCTATTGTAGACAAAATCATGGAGTATCGAGAATTACAAAAGCTCAAGTCTACCTATGTAGATGCTCTACCCACCATGATCAGCCCTGTAGATGGCATGATCCACACCTCGTACAACCAGGCCGTGACCGTTACCGGAAGACTCAGCTCTACACACCCTAACCTGCAAAACATCCCCATCCGCACAGAAAAAGGGCGGGCCATCCGCAAAGCCTTTGTGCCCCGAAATGAAGACCATCGCTTGCTTTCTGCAGACTACTCGCAGATAGAACTGCGCATCATGGCCTCATTTGCCCAAGATCCCACTATGATAGCTGCTTTTCTGGCTGGCAAAGACATCCACCAAGCTACTGCCAGTCAGCTGTTCAAAGTACCCCTAGAAGACGTAGACAAGGACATGCGCCGCAAGGCAAAGACCGCCAATTTTGGCATCATCTACGGCATCTCTGCTTTTGGCCTAGCACAACGGCTCAACATCCCTCGCAGCGAGGCAGTCTCCCTGATTCGGGCGTACTTTGAAGAATTTCCTGCCATCAAAACGTACATGGATGCTGTGGTTGAAAAGGCTAAAGCACAAGGCTATGTCACCACCCTTCTCGGCAGAAAAAGAGAGCTTCGCGACATCAATTCCAGAAATGCAGCGCTCCGCGGCTTTGCAGAACGAAATGCCATCAATGCGCCTATCCAAGGCACTGCCGCAGAAATGATCAAACTGGCCATGATCCGCATTCACGATTGGATGCAAGAGAAGCAACTGCGCTCCCGCATGGTCTTGCAAGTACACGACGAGCTGGTATTCGATGCCCACAAAGACGAAATCTCACTCCTTCAACAACACATCCCCGCCATGATGCAAGCTGCTTTGCTCCTTTCAATACCTATAGAGGTAGATGTAAAAGTTGGCATGAACTGGTTGGATGTACATTGAGTCAGACTTAACGCCAACAGAACCAGAAAAAAGACAGTATAGAATTAGACAATTCTATACTTTTTTACTTATTATTGTCGACTGTAGTATCAATACTTTTGCATAATCTACCCAGATTCTCTCTTTTTCCTCTGGAGGCACTTTTTTTAGGGGTTTAGGTTCCCTAACTCCCCCTTCTTGGGGGTGTTAGTTGCTCTTGGGAGCACTTTCCCTTCATTTTTCTTACCCTTTGGACATAACTATTCCCGGGAGTCTATATAAGTTGTAGGCCATGGCCTCTAAAACATGCT
>JBJORC010000046.1:0-3439 GCA_046049605.1 Bacteroidota bacterium | reverse complement strand
GTAGCGGGGAGGCTACCGAGCAGGACGCCTGACGCTACAACCAATGCGCTGCTGGAATCTTCACCATGATTGACTATCTCGTGCCTTATTGACGGATTAGATTCCTCCATGACTGCATGTACGCCTGACCTGCAACTCTGTAACAACAGACCAAAAAGAAGAAGCACTGCTACACAGCGCTGGTATTGGGGGTAGTGCATGCTATCTATACGTTGAAATTGTTCATATCCTTCCTTCTTTTTTTCTTCTCCATGCAGCGCACTGCGCCGCACTTTCTCACGACAAAAATACAGTAAATTATGGCTTACCATGCAACCGCAGTGCAGAGACTATTCTTGCGCAATTATGTTTACGACGCTACCAATGCTACCTACTCATCAAACTCAAAGTAATCATCGGGGATAGCTCTTGAAGGTGCTTTTTCCCTTGATATACGCCTTTTTTCGGATTTTAAGGTTCCCCTACAAAAAAATGATGGTTATCTGTTTACACCGGCTAATGTCGATCTGCATGTCCCCTTACTGCAATGCATGGTATGCGCCCGCATATCCTGGCTTAAACATACAGCGCCCAGGCCCTTCAAGGCACACTTCGGAACATTTTTATAGTATTCTTTGAAGGTTTCTTACAATAAGAAAAGAGGGATGCACAGCACGCGCATCTAGACCCTAGGGAGGGGGGGAAGGCTGCGCTTGTAGGGGTTGGCGGAGAGGGGGGGATTCGAACCCCCGGTACACAAAAAGGTACGGCAGTTTAGCAAACTGCTGGTTTAAGCCACTCACCCACCTCTCCTAGCTGCCCGTAAGCACGACGAATATAACATAGTCCCCCACACATAAACAACCATGCAAGGGTAGGCCCTGCACACTTATAAGCTCAATATAAGGCATGAATCCTTCCTCAAGATTTGATTTTTACACCTTATTTGAATGCCCCCAATTTGTAGGCTACCTTTGGCGGCGTTGTAACTATTTGTACCCAAAACAATCTTGGCCTCTATGAGTTCATCAATACATAAAGATGCTTCTACATTACTAGGGCAACCCAAAGGATTATTCGTTCTCTTCCTGACTGAGATGTGGGAACGATTCAGCTTCTACGGCATGCGTGCTATTTTGGTGCTTTTTCTGGTAGACCATGCCAAAGGAGGCCTTGGGTGGTCAGAAGCTGCTGCCCTCAAGCTATACGGAATCAACTTCATGATGGTCTATGTACTAGGAATTCCTGGGGGTGCCCTTGCAGACCGTTACATAGGACAAAAAACAGCTGTTTTGTGGGGCGGTATATTACAGTGTATTGGGCATTTTTTACTGGCTCTAAGCAGTGGATTTATATTTATTGTGGGGTTGGGTTTTATTGCTGTAGGGACGGGGCTGCTCAAGCCTAATATTTCAACTATGGTAGGTGGGCTATATAAAAAAGGAGATATAAGACGTGATAGCGGGTTTACAATTTTTTACATGGGTATCAATATAGGTGGTATGCTCGCCGCTACTATTGTTGGCTTTGTAGGAGAAGTGCATGGGTGGCACTATGGTTTTGGTCTTGCTGGACTTGGCATGCTGATAGGGATCATCACCTTTCTGTCAGGCCAAAAACATTTAGGAGCAGTGGGAGCAAAACCTCAGAAAAGAAACAAAGAAAGAGCAGGCAGCGTAATCACTATGCGCCCAACCTTTACAAAAGAAGAAAGAGACCGCTTGTATGTGCTTTGTATGTGTCTTATAGCCGTCTGCGCATTTTTCGTGGCTTTCGAACAGGCTGGGGGCTTAATGAACTTGTATGCTAAGAAATATACCGATCGCCATGTGTTCGGCTGGGAGGTGCCTGCTAGCATATTTCAAGGCTTAAATCCTGCTTTTGTCATACTCTTGGGGCCCATTGTAGCCGTTCTCTGGACTAGGTTAGCCAAACGCTATAAGCACATATCTGCCATTTACAAAATGGGGGTGGGCAATATCATTGTCGGAATAGGATTTTTGTTCATGATACGTGCTGTTTTGCAAAAACAAAGCTCACTTACCGGGCAGTCTGACCTACACTGGCTGGTCATTGCGTATCTATTCAATACAATAGGAGAGCTCTGCCTATCGCCCGTATTTCTCGCTTTTATTACTAAAATAGCGCCCAAGCGTGTGAGGTCATCTATGATGGGCATCTTCTTTGCGGTGGTGGGTATAGCTGGCTGGCTGGCTGGCCACCTAGGTGCACAGTCTGTTATATTGGGCCATTTGACGGTCTTTAAGCTTCTCTTTTTCATTACAGTAATGATAGGGCTACCATTTATCATCTTTAATAGAAAATTGTCGAGGTTGACACACGGCAGTGAGCAAGCAAGGCAAGAAGATGAGTAGTATAGTGTGCCCCCCAAGATCACTAACGTTAATGATGGCACAATGCAGTCTCGGACAGTGCATTGATCGAAAATTTAATAGGCCCCAAAGCCTACTTTTTCTATACCTTGCCTGCGATTTGTGACCTACCATGATGCTGCCTTTCCCACTACAAGATACCCATCTCGCTCACTCTAGGAAAGTCTTATGAACTGGCCAACAATTCCTCTCTGACCCAAAAATGTGCAGTGTGTCTACCTCCACCTTATTGATAGATCTTCACTACCTTCCAAGCCTGGAGTATTTTGCCTGTTTGTTTCCTTATAACACAATTCGACTAGAAGCCCAGGAGTCTTATCATAAGCAGACCTACCGCAACAGGTGCTACGTACTTACTTCTCAGAAAGTAGATCGCCTGACCGTTCCGGTGTGCAAAGGCAACAGCAAGCTGCCGTACAAAATAATGGAGATAGACTATAGCCAACCATGGGAAGACTTACACTGGCGAGCACTCTGCACAGCCTATGGCAAGGCCCCCTACTTCAAATACTTTGCAGACTATTTTCATGCTGTTTTTCTGAGACGATATACCTATTTGTTCGATCTTAATCTGGCTCTACTGAAAACCTCTCTGATGCTACTACAGCTTGAGAAAAAAATTGAACTATCGGAGCATTACGGAAAAGAGTCGGTAGGACATTCAGTAGACGCCAGATATAGTATTCATCCGCAAAATCGCCTAGGCTCAAGTAATTATTACCACCCAGTCCAGTATCAGCAAGTATTTGGCAAAGTATGTCACCCCAATTTGAGCATTATCGACTTACTATTCTGCGAAGGCCACAACGCTCGTACTGTTTTGCAACGAGCGTTGTCCGTAAAAATTTCTGCACACAATAATTAGTTGATCCTTAACAAATAAAACGTGGGAGCAACGAGTTTGTATCCAGGTACAATTTTTGACGAAAGTCTAGTGGGAAAAAGCTCCAAAACAAGATAGCCAAAAAATTACCTGCCATTTCTCTGACCAGGAGCATCAAGTTGAGCCCCATACCGGCCAATAGTGCGTTAGTCCTGTCTCCTAGGCTCCCCTTGAGATAGTTTCT
>JBJORC010000045.1:0-10125 GCA_046049605.1 Bacteroidota bacterium | reverse complement strand
TAAAGCGGCACACGACACTATGGTCAGGTACGTCATCTTCTAGCTGCAGGCCACAGAAGCGCATAAAGGAGAGCGTATCATTGACTTGTTCTTCTATGCCCGTCACTGAGATTATACCAGGTCTGCAGTAAGGTCATCTTAAGGAGTACTAGGGCTGGATAGGCTTTTCTGCCTTGGGCTGCCTGTCCTGTGGGATAATACGAGACCTTTGCATGGTGTAGGATGCTCTAAACGCCTATTTTTTGGGTTAACGAGAAAAATTCCAGTATAATACTTTGAGCTTATACCCTGTTTTGGCGTAAAATAAGGAACCTGCTATCTAGGTTCAACGGTTGAGAATGACATACAACTATCAAAATATGCCCTAATTACTAAATTGACCATGCAAAGGTCTCAATACTTTTCCAGCACGCTAGTAACAGGCTCCCAATGGATGAGTTGGGCTATCTGCTTAAGAAAGACGCGCTTGGTCTTTCTTTTCTCTACGTAGTAACTTGCGTAGCTTGGGGGAGTGGAAGTCTGTATAGGCATACGGGTAACGGTAACAGCTTGCCCGCCGCCTATCGGCTCTGCTAGGCTTGCATTGAATCTACAAATACTTTTTCAACAATCTTAATCCATTTCTTGAGGGCGTGCATAACGTAAAGTTGGTTTGTGGTGGGAGTTGCTTATTAATTGGTTTCTGTCGTAGTTTCGGGGAAATTTTTTCCCAAAAATGAAAAACCCCTCGGTGAAAATACCCCAAAGGCACCTTACGGCTGATCTTGTACTATGCCTTGTCTTTTTTTTACAAATTTCCACATGTTTGATCATTGCGGGGTGTAGTAAAAACTACGATAAAGAGCCAACGTCATCAAAGAACCTAGAAGAGTCAAAGAGGGCAGAAGAGAAAGAACTAGCTAAGAAAGAAGCAAAAGCAGAAACCGCAACTACTATTCAGTATGCTCTTAGAGGCCACAACGCAAACAAGCAAGAAGAAAGAGTAAAAGAAGAGAAAGCCGCAACTATTATTCAGAACGCTCTTAGAGACCACAACGCAAGAAAGCAAGAAGAAAGAGAGCGAGCCGCAACTATTATTCAGAACCCTCTTAGAGACCACAACGCAAGGAAGGAAGAAGCCGAGAGAAATAACGCCGCAACTATTATTCAGCATGCTCTTAGAGACCACAGCGTAAACAAGCAAGAAGAAAGAGAGCGAGCCGCAACTACTATCCAGCATGTTCTTAGAGACCACAACGCAAGAAAGCAAGAATCTGCTGAGAGAACGAGAATAGAAGCAGAAGAACTAGCTAAGAAAAAAGCAGAAGCCGCAACTACTATTCAGTATGCTCTTAGAGACCACAACACAAACAAGCAATCAGAGAGAGAGCAAGCCGCAACTATTATTCAGCATGCTCTTAGAGACCACAACACAAGGAAGTCAAGTGGAGGTCAAGCGTTATTAAACTCAGCAGATGAAGACGACGGTCGGAGTAAGGATGAAGACAACAGTTGGACTGAGGATGAAGATAACAGTTGGACTGAGGATGATCTCAGTAATTATTCCGGCAATATTGCCGAAGAAAACAGCGGTTCTACTAAAATCAATTCCCAGTCTTGCCTACCCAGCTGGGCAATGCGTAAGTACATTATAGAAAATCTGCCTGGCTTTGAGGCATCAGAGGCTACCTTTAACACTGGTGGCGTCGACAGACCTAGATTCTTTTACAAAAAAGAAGTTGGTCGTTCCGAGAGAATGGTGTACATCGCCCTAGCGCATAATAAACGCGAAAATGATGCCGCGGCTGAAGAAAGCGGAGAAAGAAGTCTCCAGGTAGTATTAGATGACATAAAGAAAGATCTCGCCGAGAGGAAAACGACCACTCAACCACTCCCCAGTACCAGTATATTGATACCGTTACAACAAATAAGTAAAAAGCATTGGACGTTATTAGAGATCCATGTAAGTGCCTCGCTAGAAGGCGGTGTAGCTGCCACACATTACGATTCAAAACGTTTGTTAAGCTTCAGTCGCACGAAGGATACTCTTTTTTCGAACGCAGGGAAGCGTATCACAGCATGGGTGCAAGAAGCCTTCTCAACTGAAAGTAAGGTGGAGTTCAAATATTGTGGGGAACAAGGCGTGAATGATTGCATAAATTGTGGCAGGTACACATTGATCAGGCTACGAAGGCTACTTGACCCAGAAACTCCAGAACTGTCTCTAGAAGAGATCAATAGGTCTTTGAACGGAGAAGAGTAAACCAATGCCATAGAATCGATGAATATGACCATCAAAAAGGTGATCAAGAATAAACGCGTGTTCCCCAATGATGAGTCCGTGTTTAAAATACTATACTTGGCTATAGATAGCATTTCTAAAAAATGGAGTATGCCCATACGTGACTGGTCTCGCAACCATGAATACCTTCCTGCTTGAGCGTGGAGAGTATAACCAAGATTAAATGGCAGAACTCTTTAACTTACGCAGAATCATGGAAACACTCAAAAAAATAGGCGTTTAGAGCATCCTACATCATGCAAAAGTCTCCAACCGTTTGAAACTATGATATTCTTTCCCAAAAGACACTTTACTGTCGCCTTGAAAAACTGTCTCTTCTTATCACAGGTTACAATAGGTCTCATCGTAACAGGTTGTGCCAAGAACCACGATGGCGTTGGACCAGTAAAGGAAATGGATGGTAACAACACGAAAGCAGCAACAGCACAAAATCAAGAAAAAAAGGGGGGAAAGACAACGACAGAAGAACGTCCCGAGGCCCCCGATGATGCATCTGCAGACAATTACTTGAGCGCGCATAGCCACTCGCCTAAAGCAAAACCTCCAACAAAGACAGCACAGAATAAACCATCCAACTCAAACGGGGAATATAATTCTGACTCCGATACGGAAGAATCGGTAAGAAGTTTATATAGCCATAGCTCTGGACCTGCATTGTCCGAAGAAGCCCTTAGAACGCGTGAAAAAGCATTTAAACTATTGAAAAAAAGCCCACCCGATAGTAACCCTACTAATAGGCTTATTTCAACACCACCGAGAGGGGCCGCACAACAGGAAGCAAGGAGGGTACTAGCGCTTTCCAGTGACACCGAAGAGGAAGAATAGAAGAAGCAGACTATATTAGGTATTTGGCCGGCGGACAATCGGTAGGTAAAATATCACTCTCAATAGATTCCTCATTCTTTTCACATTCGCGCAGGCACGGCAATTCCCAAGAGCTGCATGCCACGTTGAATAACGCGTGCTACAGTGGCCGATAGCGATAATCTGAGCGTTCTTAGCGCTTCCTCTTTTTCATGAAGTATGGGGACTTCTCCATACATTCTGTTGTAAGCTCTGGCCAACTCAAAGACATACTGGGCTATGATGGCTGGTGAGTAATCATCGGCGGCTTCCTGTAGTTTTTTAGGAAACTTATAAAGCTGCATGATTACTTCTCGTTCTGCGGGCTGCAAAGGAAGGCTCTGATCCAACACACCTTCTTTATAAGCAATCCCTGCTGCCTGGGACTTCCTCAAAATAGCAGCAATGCGGGCATGCGTATATTGAATATAGGGCCCTGTATGGCCTTGAAAGTCAATCGAAGCCTGGGGGTCAAATAAAATTCGCTTTCTAGCTTCTACCCGCAACAAAAAGTACTTCAGTGCTCCCATAGCCAAAATATGAAAAAGCTGGTGTGCTGCTTCCTCCGTAAAATTGTCGACTTTGCCTAGCTCTTGGGTGTGTTGTGCTGCCATATCTACCATCTCTTCCATCAATTGGTCGGCATCCACCACAGTACCTTCGCGCGACTTCATCTTGCCTGTAGGTAGATCTACCATGCCGTAAGACAGGTGGTACATGTTGGAGGCATAACCGCGACCCAGCTGCCGCATCAGTTTAAACAATACCTCAAAGTGGTAGTCTTGCTCGTTGCCCACCACATAAATAGATCGGTCAAAATGATAATGCGCATAGCGCAAGTCTGCTACCCCCAGGTCTTGTGTCATGTAAACTGACGTACCATCTGCCCGCAGTACGAGCTTATGGTCCAGCCCTGCCTCCGTTAAGTCAGCCCATATAGATCCATCTTCTTTTTTATAAAAGATGCCTTTCGACAACCCCTCTTCAACCACTTTCTTGCCGAGCAGATAGGTTTGTGACTCATGGTAGGTCCTGTCAAACGTGATCCCTAACTGCTGATAAGTAGCTTCAAAGCCTTGGTAGACCCAAGCGTTCATGGTTGTCCATAAATCTCGCACAGCCTTATCTCCCTGTTCCCACTTTTGCAGCATCTGCTGGGCCTCGAGGAGGATAGGAGCCTCCTTGGCAGCACGTTCTCGATCACCTAGCTGTTTGGTCAGAGCGGCTACTTGCTCTTTGTAAACCTGGTCAAACTTGACATAGTACTTGCCTACTAAATGATCTCCCTTAATGCCTGTTGTCTCAGGGGTCTCTCCTCGGCCAAATTGCTGATAAGCCACCATGGACTTGCAAATATGGATGCCACGGTCATTGACTAGATTGACTTTATATACCTCGTAGCCTGCCGCCTTCAGTATTTCAGCCACCGCATGGCCCAAAAAATTATTCCGCAAATGCCCTAGGTGCAAGGGTTTATTGGTATTGGGAGAAGAAAATTCAATGACTACTTTCTGTCCATTCGGAGGGGAACAACCAAAGTTCAGGTCACTGCCTATGGCTACCAACTGTTTTAACCACATCTGATCGGCTACAATAATGTTCAAGAAGCCTTTAACAACATTGAAATCCGCCACCAACTTGCTATGCACCTTGAGACACTCCCCTAGTTGCCTGGCCACTGCCCCAGGCTGCTGCTGGCAACGTCCTGCCCAAGGAAAAGTCACAAAGGTGTAAGCGCCTTCAAATTCTTGGTGTGTAGGCTGCAGGGAAAGGTTTGACAGGGGTACGGTGAGCCCAAACTCCTGCTGAAAAGCCTGTTGAATCGCTGTGATGAGTTGTTGCTCTATGGAGGCTATGCACACAAATAGTTTTTGTTTTATTAAATTTGTGGGTTTCCCCGATGGGAGTAACCGCGCCACGCAAGGTCAGGCATTCTGTCGGAAAACATAGGCCCCTTGCATGAAGCAGGCGATTAATTAACGAACAAAATTATAGATTTTAGGGGGATTATCCAGGTGCACTGCACCAAAATATCGAGTCACTACTGAGATAGGTTAGCTTATGAAAATCGGTTTACTTTCTGATACCCACAGCTGGCTCGATGACCAGGTGTTCCATTACTTGGAAGATTGTGATGAGATATGGCATGCGGGCGACATTGGAAACCTAGCAGTGGCCACAAAACTGGCTGCTTTCAAACCACTCCGGGCAGTACATGGCAATATCGATGGACAAGACATACGCAGGCACTACCTCCAAAATTTGCGTTTTGTATGTGAAGGCCTACAAATATGGATCACTCATATAGGTGGGAAGCCGCCCTTTTACACACCTTCTATCCTCACAGATTTACAGCAAGAAGTGCCTGATATCTTTATATGCGGCCATTCACACATCTTACGTGTCATGCACGATTCTCAACATCCGCCGCTGTTTTACCTCAACCCAGGTGCTGCGGGCAAAGAAGGGTTTCATCGGGTGCGCACCTTGCTTCGCTTTACACTACAAGACAAAAATATCAGCCACATGCAGGCCATCGAGCTAGGCAGAAGGGGGTGAACCCCTATCTTTGCGTTCAATTGCAAAGGCTTTATGGAGTTCATTGATACGCACGCACACCTCTACGCCCAGGCATTTGCAGCAGAGGTAGGCCAGGTCGTGGCACGCAGCCGAGACCAGCATGTACGTAAAATCTACATGCCCAACATTGATCTGGACACGATAGCCAGTATGCTGGCATTAGAAGCCCAGTACCCAGACTTGTGCGTTGCCATGATGGGCATCCACCCCTGTTACATCGGTCAAGATTTCCAAAAGCAGTTGGCACACATAGAAACTTGGCTGGCTAAGCGTTCGTTTGCAGCCATCGGAGAAGTCGGCATTGACTTATATCGAGACAAGACCTACCAAGCACAACAAAAAGAAGCATTTTCTATACAGCTCAACTGGGCCCAACAATATCAGCTTCCTGTGGTCATTCATTGCAGAGCAGGCATGCAAACCACCTTGAAGTTGCTCGAAAAACACCAAGACGGGAACCTCAAAGGGGTTTTTCACTGCTTTAGCGGCAGCCTACAAGAAGCAGAACGCATCATCGCACTAGGCTTCTACTTGGGTATTGGAGGCGTTGTCACCTTTAAAAATGCAGGCTTAGATCAAACAGTTGCAGCCATCGGTCTGGACCACCTGGTGCTAGAGACCGATGCACCGTACCTGGCTCCCACACCTCATCGCGGCCAACGGAACGAACCCGCGTATCTACGCCACGTTGCACAAAATATCGCCATGATCAAAGAATGTACCTTAGAAACAGTGGCTCGGGTAACGACAGCCAATGCCATGGATGTATTCAAAGACACCAAGTTGTGACAGGATTGCTTAACTTCATCCATCTGCTACTTGCATAACTGGAGTGGTGACCGAGCGGTTGAAGGTGCTCGCCTGGAAAGTGAGTGTGCCTTGCAAAGGGCACCGGGGGTTCGAATCCCTCCCACTCCGCTTACTGTGTTGGACAATCGGGGCATTGATGCGTCGAGCAATAAACAGGCTAATAATTACTTGCACATTGATGCATACCTATATCTCCTTACTCAGAGGCATCAACGTAAGTGGTAAAAATAAGCTGCCCATGACCGCCTTAAAGGACCTCTATCAAGCGTTGGGGTGCATGCATGTGACTACCTACATTCAAAGCGGCAATGTTATCTTGCAGACAGCAAGCAGCATAACGGCACTAGAACACAACCTTAGCCGAGCCATTAGAGAAAAATTTGGTTACACCGTCCCAGTACTTGTACGAGAAGTTGCTTTCTTCAGCATCATAGTTGCACAAAATCCTTTTAAGGACTGCGATCCTAGCACACTGTATGTCACCCTGCTGGGTGATGCGGCCCACCATGCGCAAATAGCAAGTATGACGGATGGCACAGGGGGTACAGACAGGTTTGTGATACGGGAGGGTGTGATATATGTACACTGTCCTATAGGTTATGGTAGCACACCTTTGAACAATAATTTTTTTGAAAAACAGAGTAAGACGTGGGCAACCACGCGCAACTGGAAAACAATTAATAGACTGGTAGCACTTGCAAAGTAAAGCTTCAAATAGCAATACGTAATCAGTATAACCACAAAAAGGACTTACAGTTTAACAAGTAATAACCATGCAACGCCCACTCAAGCCACAACTCATCTAGGCAAACGATGAAACTTTCTTCTCACTATCATCCGCAAGCAACAGAACAAAAATGGTATACCTACTGGCTGGAACATGGCTTCTTCCATGCTACACCCAACCCTGATCGGGAGCCTTACACCGTGATCATGCCACCGCCCAACGTGACAGGCAGTTTGCACATGGGGCACGTCTTAAACAATACCATTCAAGATGTCCTAGTACGTAAAGCGCGCATGGAAGGTAAGGTAACTTGCTGGGTACCCGGTCTTGATCATGCCTCTATTGCTACAGAAGCCAAAGTTGTGGCTATGCTCCAAAAGCAAGGCATTGCTAAAAGTGACCTGACGAGAGAGGAGTTCTTGCAGCATGTTTGGACCTGGAAAGACAAATATGGCGGTATCATCTTGGAGCAGTTGAAAAAGCTAGGTGCTTCGTGCGATTGGGAGCGTACCTGTTTTTCCCTAGATCAAGGCCCTGCCAAAGGGGTACAAAACGTATTTATAAAGCTCTACGAGCAAGGTTATATTTATCGAGGCACGCGGATGATCCACTGGGACCCAGTAGGAAAAACTGCCCTTTCTGACGATGAGGTGATTTATAAAGAGGTCCAGGCAAAGCTGTACTACATTCGCTATGCCGTGGTAGGGCATGACGAGCATGTAACCATTGCCACCACACGACCAGAAACCATCCTGGGAGATACCGCCGTTTGTGTACACCCCCAAGACTCCAGGTACCAGCACCTCCAAGGCCAGGAAGTCTTGGTGCCCCTGGTCAATAGGCCTGTTCCCGTCATTGCAGATACTTATGTAGATCCAGCATTTGGCACTGGCTGCCTCAAAGTGACCCCTGCACATGACATGCATGACCATTCCTTGGGCCAAAAACATCACCTAGCCACCATTGACATCCTCAACGAAGACGGCACCTTGAGTGAGGCGGCTGGGCATTATGTGGGTGAAGATCGTTTTGTGGTGCGCCAAAAAATTGTCCGCGAACTCGAAGTTGCGGGCTACCTAGTCAAGGCTGAAGAGCATACCCACAACGTAGGCTTCTCAGAGCGCACCAATGCTGTAGTAGAGCCACGCCTTTCTACCCAATGGTTTGTAAAAATGAATACCCTGGCTATTCCTGCCCTGACACACGTGTTGGATGGGACCATCCAATTTCACCCTGCCAAATTTCAGAACATGTACAAAACATGGCTGGAAGAGGTTCGAGACTGGTGTATCTCTAGACAGCTGTGGTGGGGACACCGCATTCCTGCTTATTATTTACCAGATGGTAGCGTAGTGGTGGCCCACGACAAGGCATCAGCCCTTAAAAAAGCCCAGGGGCAAACAGGCAACCCAGCTCTGACCGAAGCAGACCTGCACCAGGACAAAGACGTACTCGACACCTGGTTCTCTTCTTGGCTGTGGCCTCTGAGCGTTTTTGGAGGTATTCAACATCCAGACAATCCAGACTTTCGTTACTTCTATCCTACCAATGACTTAGTGACTGCACCAGAGATTATTTTCTTCTGGGTAGCCAGGATGATTATGGCGGGCTATGCCTTTCAAAGTACACCTCCTTTTAGAAACGTGTATTTTACGGGCATTGTGCGCGACAAACAGGGCAAAAAGATGTCCAAGTCGTTGGGCAATTCGCCAGAGCCAATGGACCTCATTGAGCAATACAGTGCTGATGGCGTTCGGGTGGGTATGCTATTAAGTGCTCCTGCTGGCAACGACCTGCTGTTTGATGTCAAGCGCTGCGAGCAAGGAAGAAATTTTACCAACAAACTATGGAATGCTTTTCGCCTCCTCCAGCGCTGGGAAACCACGGAGCAGCCCGAAACAACCCACACAGCAGCCATGCAGTGGTTCCAAGCTCGGTTGAACCAAGTGCTCGAAGACGTCAATGTTCACTTCCAGCAGTTCCGCATCTCGGATGCGCTCATGGCCCTCTATAAACTGGTTTGGGACGATTTTTGCTCGTGGTATCTAGAGATGATCAAGCCCACCTATGGTCAATCCATAGCTACCAGTGTCTATGCTGCCACTGAGGGCTTCTTTGAATGCCTTCTCAAACTACTACATCCATTTATGCCGTTTATGACCGAAGAACTCTGGCACCAGCTCCGGCCGAGGCAATCCCTAGACTGCCTCATCGTGGCATCCTGGCCCCAATCAGCATCCCATGACACCACTATACTTCACCATGCTACTGCGTCTTTTGAACTGGTAACTACCCTTCGGGGCTTAAGAAGCCAAGCCCGGGTCTCGCCCAAACAGCACTTGATACTGTATATTCTGGGCACAGAAGTACCTTCCTGGCTCTCCCACTTTGCTACGTACGTCAAAAAGCTTGCGCATTTGGTCGACATTGCTCCTAGTCAGGATGAACCTCACGACGCTACCAGCTGCAACATTCACGGCACCTCCTTTTATCTCGCTCTGGGTCAACAAATAGATGCAGCGCAGGAAAAAGTACGCCTGGAAAGAGAGCTGGCCTACACCCAAGGGTTCCTGGCAAATGTCTTAAAAAAACTCAACGACAACCGCTTTATTCAAAACGCCCCAACTCAGGTCGTAGCCACGGAACGAAAAAAACAAGCAGATGCCGAAGCCAAACATAAGTTGCTGGAGGAGCGACTTGCGCAACTTTAAAGAGGTCGTTAACTGCTGGTGGTGTACTTTGGAGCAATGAGGTGCAGGTGAGGTAATTTTTCAGAATCTCTTTAGGGGAGACGATGGCGGCGCTTGTGGGGGCATGACGCCCAGGTCCCTACGCGACGCAGTACTAGTACAACTCTTGCACCAAGCATCGCTAGCACATGATG
>JBJORC010000044.1:0-12325 GCA_046049605.1 Bacteroidota bacterium | reverse complement strand
GGTGAAGCCAGGGGTAGACCCGGAAGCTCGGTGGGTGAAGAAAGGAGGTAAGCTGCAGTATGGCTACAAGAGACACTACCTGTCCGATCAACAGACGGGGTTGGTCTTATCGGTACACACCACGTCAGCTAACGCACATGATGGGCAGTGTATGGAAGCCTGCCTGGATCAAGTAGGGCTACCTGTAGGCAGCCGGCTGCTAGCAGACAAGGGGTATTGTTCAGCCAAAAACGAACAACTATTACGGCAAAGAGGTTTACGCAGTGGTATCCAACGCAAGGCCCATCGGAATAGGGTATTGTCTATGTGGGAAAAGCGGTATAACCAACTCATAGGGCGTAGTCGCTATAAAATAGAGCGGGTGTTTGGGAGTATTAAACGCTGGTTTGGAAGACTAGAAGCGCGTGATGTGGGGCTAGTGAAAACGCACGGACAGCATGTTTTAGAGGTCATGGCCTACAACTTATACAGACTCCCGGGGATTATTATATCCAATGCACAATAAAAGTGAGCAAATGAACGACTGTAAGGGCTAATAGGCCAAAGACAGGCGTGGGTAAGTCCGGATATGTCTCCCAAAAAGAGTACGAAACAACCGGCAACTATTCTGCAATGGTCTCGTACTCTCTGCCCCTGCTATACTTGAAGTCTTTTAGCAAAGGCGCTTTGAGGCCCACAGAGAATTTATAGGTCTGCTTATCTCCTAGTGGATTCCAGTTAAAATTCATTTCCCAACAATGTAAGTCTCTATGAATGCCAATATCGGTTGAGTGTCCTACAAACTCACGTTTGGTGAGGTCATAGGTGCTCTTGCAGGTCACCTCCCATTTTTCGGTCAGATTTATAAGCCACTCAAAACTGAGGCTGTTGGTCTTCTCTGGATTGTCCCAGGGTGCGGGGCAAGTGTAGGCCCATTTGTAGTCTAACGTTAGACCCAAAGGTATTTTGAAGTTTACATATTGTGTTGGATCTTCTTGGATGGGTGTTGGCGCCTCTTTGGTATCTTGGTCGTCTTCCGACGCACCAGACTGATTTAAGGTGCTGTGTTTGCTTTTAGATCCTAGTTTAGTACTAATGCTCAGCGAGGCATTTTTCATACGTCCTATCCCTTTACCATGACTCCAAGCAAACTCATTGCTTCTCGTGTTCCCCTTTTTTTTGTGCAAGTAAGGATCAAACGTAGACTCAAAGCTGATATCGAACAATTTATCGAATAACTTTGTACGGGTCTTAAAATTGATATCACCCAATGCATGTTGGTCCGCTAAAAAATCATAATGCGTACTCCAGTCAAAACTCTCTAGAATAGGCACCTTTCTGCTGCCCTTTTGGGCAGCTGCGTTGTTTTTTACTTTCATGTCCAGCCTGTTGTTTAAGCTGACTTTCAGTACTGCCGTGGTATTTTCTCCTGGAGATCCGTAAACCGCTCCCTTAAATCTGTCAAATTTTTTACCTCTTTCCTTGCCATTCTTCATGGTCTGCCAGTAGCCATACTCAGGGCCAGAGAAGTCGGGTGTGTAGGTAAAGGATAATTCGGGTCCAAATTGATGTCTTATTGCTTGTACAGTAGCATTGTGACCAAAGAAGCAGGTGCCATACAAATTAGTTTTTAGGGTAGCACCAAAGGTATAATCATAAACCCGCACAAAGCCAGGCACCTTGTCCTCTTTTATATTGCCCTTTGCATCATATTTGTAATCTGTTTTTTCCCAATACCATCGTTCTTGATACGTAATTTTTGGCATCAGGTTCAGGTAGGTTAAGATTTTTATGTTGGTTTGCAATGGCACTGTGTGCTGAGCACCCTGATTTCTATTTTTCCACAATGCAGGCCAGTCTTTTGGCGTAATAAAGTCCAGCGTATTATCGACGCTGTTAGAGAGCCTGTTTTGAAACTCAAGTTTGTGCCGGAGATAAATATCTGAAAGCCAGCTTGTGCCTGCAGTGCCTCTTCTTCGAAAAGGATACATATTCGTTGTGCCTAACGAGACCTCTGGTAGCCTAGCATGAGCCTCCCCACTTTGGGGGGCATGGAGGCTCATGCTGCTATTTAAGGTGTAAGGAAGCGGGAATCCTACAAGATTGTTGGTATACCGAATGCTGGAGTCTTTTTTAGTTTGATAATTTCCTTTTTCTACGGCGGATTCTCTTGCGTTAGTACTTTCGCTTTCTAAGTCTACTTGTGCGTTCCAGCTGCTGGATCTGTTGTTTTCAGTGTTGTGTTTCCATTGCAAGCGCCAGCTTTTGTCTTTTTTAGGTAATTCGGTTTCTTGAGTTCCCAGATTAATTGTCCTTTCGAAACGTAGATTCCCGCCATATTGGTAGCGTCTCTTGTAGTTAGCCCCTGCTATAAACTCTGTAGAACCTTTTGAGTAAAGAGATCCTTGGAGAGATAGGTCGACATAGTCATTAAACTTGATGTAGTATCCGCCATTTTTCAGGCAAAATCCTCTTTTACTTTCTCCGCCGTACTTGGGTGGGATAATTCCAGACCCTCGGGGAAAGTAGAAGATACCAAAAAGAAATCCCAAGGGAGTAGGTACACCATCGAAATGAAGGTGGAAGGGGCCGGATACTACTTTATCATCCTGGGTAATTTTTAGCTTCTGGACAGTTACATGGAAGTGAGGTTTTGCGAGATTACAAGTGGTGTAGGTAGCCCGGTCTGCATAGAAAGTAGTTTCTCTATCTTTTTTTAGCTTGTTAGCCCGAAAAATACCGTCGTCTTGTTTGGCAAACAACTTATTGGAAGTTGCTCGCTGAGACTGAAAGTTATAGCAAATACTTTCTGCAAAGTATTCTATACCATCTTTGGTAAAAACCGCTTTTTTTTCTATTTCTCCTGCTGCATTCTTATTACTAGATGCAGCGATAATATGGCGAGTCCAGTCGAGAGAAACTTCTTCTGCTTCCAGCTTGATCGTACCATATTCAATGACACCTGCACCATACAAATGGATGGTTTGACGCCTCACATCAAAGATTATAGAGTCTTCCGCATCATATTGAATGATAGATTGAATAGGACCCTTCGGTTTTGTGGGGTCTTGGTCTTGGGCCGCACTGTCTGATACAGAGGAAGCTGCATCTGGACTTTCTAATGAAGCAGGCGACGGGTTGGAGGCCTCTAAAGAGACCGTCGCCCCTTTAGAGGAAATCCCTTGTTCAGGTAGGCGATCCTTCATAGCCGTATTCTCTCTTGTCTCTGCAGGAATAATTCGTACCTTTTGCGGCTCGTGCCTTTCTTGTACGGTTTCTGTGCTGAGGTGTGGGCACCCACTCGTCATGGCACCGCCTGGAGAATTGGCAATGAGGGGACTCGTAGAGATCCTTGTGTCGAGTGTATGGGCAGTACTTATGGAGCAGCGCAATAACCATGTAAGGCATGCGAGTACATACTTTGATTTGAGCACTGGTACTGTAGCTTTTCAAAATCTTGAGCGTAAATTTACCCCATCCACACTGAATAGTGGCATCGTCATGAAAAATATTGTTCGGGTGTTGGGAATTCTGGCCCTACTTGTGCTGGGCGCTTTTAATAATGCTGGCACAACAAAATACAAAGTAAGAAAGGTAATTATTGACGCAGGACATGGTGGGCATGACTCGGGGGCATTGGGTAAATTCTCAAAAGAAAAGGACATAGCGCTCCAGATAGCTTTGGAACTTGGTGGGATTATTAAGAAGCACATTCAAGGTGTAGAGGTTGTTTACACCCGCCAAACAGATGCATTCGTGACACTGCATGGTAGGGCCGAAATCGCTAACAAAAACAATGCAGACGTATTTATCTCTATCCATTGTAATGCTACGCCGAAGGGTGTTGCTGCCCAGGGTACCGAGACCTATACGATGGGCTTACATGCCTCAAGGCATAATTTGGAAGTAGCCAAAAGGGAAAACGAAGTCATTCTTATGGAAGACGACTATCAAGCAAACTATCAAGGCTTCGATCCTAAGTTGCCCGAGTTGCACATCCTGTTCTCATTGTATCAAAACGCTTATAACGACAATAGCTTGAAGCTTGCGCAGAATATACAATACCAGTTCGAAAATAGGGTAGGAAGAAAAAGTCGCGGTGTAAAACAGGCAGGCTTTTTGGTCCTATGGAAGACTACTGCCCCCAGTGTCTTGGTAGAAGTGGGTTTTATAACGCATCCTCAAGAAGAAAAGTATTTGAATAGTAAATCAGGACAGGAATACATTGCCTCTGGTATTTTTAGAGCTTTCCGAGACTATAAAAATGAGCTAGAAGCAAATAGGTAGGCACGTATGTTACGTTGTGTGTGTTGAGAGAACGGTTATAAGGCTCTCAAACCTCTCCGCATGAGTTAAGTGGCAATGGTCTCTGCGCGTAGCCTATAATGCCTGTCCCATTGTGTACTATATTTGTTGTCTCAACACTGAAATATCGACCCTGTGAAACTAAGTAAAGAGGTAAAGGTTGGACTGTTGGCCGTTGTCGCACTCACCATTGTTTATATGGGCTTCAATTTTCTAAAAGGGAAGGAAGTATTCTCTTCCAACAATATCTACTACACCATCTACGACAATTGCCGAGGCTTGAGTTCTGCAAGTCCAGTATTACTCAATGGCATGCCTGTAGGAAGGGTCAGGAGCTTACAAATACTTCCTAATAGAGAACATAAAGTTTTGGTAACTTTCGAAACCCAGAAGGATATTAAGCTCACCGATGCAACTAAGGCCCTACTCATGAGCCCCTCCCTGTTAGGTGATAAGGCAATAACCCTGTTTATCGAAGAAGGCAATCCACTTAGAAATTACGACACAGTGCCTGGACAGATTGAGAAAAGTCTGAGGGAAACTTTTACTGAGGGAACACTTCCTACCTTGAAAGATGCGCAGAATATTTCTTTGTTGGCTAACCAGTTTGTAGCTAACCTTATTGAGAATACGGATAAGATTAACAGCATCTTTGTCAACGTAGAAAACGCAACGCAGCAACTGAAGCAAACTATTGACAAAAACCAACACGAGTTTCATGTACTGAGCCGGAACATGTCTGAAGTTTCTGGTGCGCTTGCTGATAAAAAAGACGGTGTAGGACCACTTTTAACAAAGCTCAATCAGTTGATGGAGGGCGTAAAGAGTAAAGAAGTCGAAGAGATTTTTGACAAGCTTAACAGCACACTAGGCAGTGTTGGTAAGATAGTTGAGAAGATGGAACAAGGTAGTAGCCTGAGTCAACTACTTTACGATGATTGTTTCTATAACACTCTCAATCAGACTTTAGGTAACCTAGATAAGCTGGTAGTCGATCTAAAGGCCCATCCTTGGAGGTATGTCAACTTCTCTCTTTTCGGGAATATGCGGAAAAACAAGAAGGCTAAAAAAGAATAGCCTTCTTGTCGGCTGTTTATTGACCATGATGCATGAGCGCCTTCACTCCTGCTTCTCCGCTCCAGGCTAATACATGACTTTTATAAAAGTTGTAGTGGATAACAAAAAGTTTAGACCCTATCTCTCCCCAGACAATGCCTTGGTCTTGTTTTTTAAATGCGCTAATATTGATATCCCGCTTCAAGGACAAATTCCCGCCGCCGTGTGCTTTATAGACTGCCTCCTTAGCACACCAATAAATACAGAGTTTCTCTAGGTCGTTACCGCTGTCCTTGACTTCTTTGTTATTCAAAAATTTTTCTTGGACGTGTTGCAATTTCTCGCAGGGTAGTTGGATGTCAATACCTATAGCGTACTGTTGACTTACAGCAACAAATGCAAAAGGAGAGCAGTGTGCTATGCTCAGGTGCAAGCTGCTATTGGCTAAATAAGGCCGCCCCCAGGTATCTTTTTGAAGTGCAGTATACCGGTAGCCTACTTGAGCAAGTAAGTGCTTGAGGGCGAGCCTAGCTGCTAGCCATTCTCTTCTTTTGCGAGAGTGAGCAATATCTTTGTAGGCTGCTTGTGCTAGGGTACTAAGTTCACTATCCCTCAGTAGTACCTCTTCTGGCTCATCAATGTGCCACAAGAGATGGGCACTATGCTTACTGATTTTAGTAAAACTACGAGGTGGCATACTACAACTCTTTTTCAATTCGAGACCTTTGCATGGTGTAGGATGCTCTAAACACCTATTTTTTGGGGTAACGAGAAAGATTTCAGTATAATATTTTGAGCTTATACCACTGTTTTGGCACAAAATAAGGAACCTGCTATCTAGATTCAACGGTTGAGAATGACATACAACCATCGAAGTATGCCCTAATTACTAAATTGACCATGCAAAGGTCTCAAACCAATCAGTGAAGATGAAAACACCTGAGTAGTATCTGAAGTGCTGCTCAGGGGAACATCGTTGCAAAGAGAACTCAACCCCGCTGGCTGGGTCAGGACATAAAAATACTCTTGATACCTTGAGAGGACAACAGATATTTCCTAAATTCGGGTGCCGTTAAATTAAGAGTAAGGTTGATGACCAGGCTCCAGAACAGCATGCAACAAATAGCACCTATAGAAATCAGACAAAAAAACTTTGAAAGAAGCTTTAGAGGGTACAGCCCTGATGAAGTAAATGCTTTCTTACACGCGCTTGCTTATGTGTGGGAAAAACAGACAGCACGACTTAATGAAGTCGAGTCTGTGCTGGAAGACAGTAGAAAGGAAGTGAGCAGGCTCCAGGGGGTGGAAAATGCATTATTAAAAACCATCAAAGACGCAGAATTCACGGCCCATAGTATCATCGAACAAGCCAAAAAAGAAGCCGAATTGCAAGCTAGAGAGACCAAGATTGATACGGAGAAGATGATCCATGAAGCACAAGAAAGGGTAAAAACTATTGAAGAAGATAACCGAAGAAGGTACTGGTATCTGAAGAAACAAATGGAACTAGAATTAGAAAGGACTAAAAAGGTTGTCCAAGAGACAGAAACGTATCGAGATACATTCCTGCAAAAACTCCAGCACCTAGCCGAAGACATTTTGACCAGCAGAAGTCAACTAAAAAGTAATATCCAGCGCCATGCCGATCATGACGAAAATCCAAAAGAAGAGCAACCCGATATGGACCTATCGCCTGACTCAGATTCAGAGGCAGTAGCGGTTGTCTAAATCAGCGGGGATCAGTGTCGTTGTAGCATTGCCTTATTCTATCGTTAGAAGCCACTTTGAAACTAGCTGCTGTTGATATTGGATCTAATGCTACTCGGTTGCAGGTGAGTAGTGTCCTGCTTGTCGCGGGAGGAACCAAATTTAAAAGAATAGAATATCTGCGTTTCCCCTTGCGTCTTGGGCGTGATGTTTTTAATAATCAGTGTATCAGTGCAGAGAACGAACAGCGACTCACCCAGCTATTGAAAGCCTTTAAGATACTCATAGACCTTCATGGTGCAGATTACTACATGGTCTGCGCTACCTCTGCTTTTAGAGATGCTAACAATAAACAAGAAATTGTACACCACGTCCAAGAAGCACTCAACCTTGCAATTCACATTGTGGGGGGTGAAGAAGAAGCAATACTGATCCATGAGGCGATTCGTCATTTGCTGGATGAACACAATAGCTACCTGCATGTGGATGTGGGTGGAGGAAGCACAGAAGTAAGCTTGTACACAGGCTCCTCAAAAATTGCCTCGCGGTCCTTTGATTTGGGTTCCGTTAGAATATTGGAGCAAGATGATGCTGCGACTACTTGGGAAGCAATGCAAGCATGGATTACCACCCAAAAGCAACATTTCACGGACATTCCCATAGGGATTGCTACAGGTGGTAATATCCGCAAGCTGGCACAGTTGGCAAAAAGAGGGACAAAAAGGCCCCTTTCTCTCAAGAGACTAGAAGCCACCAGAGACTACATTGCCTCTCATAGTTTAGCAGAGAAAATTAACAGGTTAGAACTTAATCCCGATCGTGCTGATGTGATTTTACCCGCCATAGAGATTTACGGTACAGCCATGCGATGTGGGGGTGTGGAAAAAATACTCGTGCCTGATGTCAGCCTTAGGGACGGTATCATCCAGGTCTTGTACAAAAAAGCCCGTAGCGGGAACACCCCACGTATATAAGCACACCAGACCCTAGCTAGAGCCGCGATGTCTAAACAGAGTCAGCTTTTTGGGGGTCTTTAGTTAAGAGCAAGTCCTTCCAAAAGTTGTTCCGTATCCACATTCTTAATCACAGGCGCGGCCAATAAGCGCCGCATGGTTGCTTTTCTTTGCGTTGCCTTCGTTCTATTTTTTCTTACCTTCCTCTTTAGTCTAGTAACTGCCATGGTGTGTCCTGTAGGTGGATAGGCTACGGTGGTGAGTTGATGTTGATATATCCCCTTCTCCCTGCTTCTGATGGTGGGCTCTGTAGGATTCGAACCTACGACCCCCTCCTTGTAAGGGAGGTGCTCTGAACCAGCTGAGCTAAGAGCCCTTTCAGGAAAGGGGCTAATATAAAGAACTCCCTTCAATTTGTGAAAGCCAGGAAAATATTCTGCGGAAGCATACTACTTTTGCAACCGTGTTGCTCTTGCGGGTGACAGTAATTAATGTTTACAATTATTAAAACCATTCGAAAAATTGTGGCTGCGCTGTTCCTCTCGTTGGGGATAGTCGTAGTGGCTACTGGAGTGTACTGCCATCACTATCAGGATCAAATCATTCAAAAATTTCTTGATGAAGCTAGCAAGCGATCAAGCAATTCTATACGGATGGGCTCCATTCAGCTCACTGTCCTCAAGTCTTTTCCCAACATTGCCCTCATCCTCCACGATGTGGTGATCAAGGACTGCACAGAGACTGCTGCAGATTTGGTCACTGCCCGCAAGATTTGCTTGTTTCTTGATGTATGGAAACTTGTTCAAGGACAATCCGTAGTGGCCCATCTTTCCCTAGCGCATGGAAAGCTCCACCTGGGGGAAGATCTGGGTTTGCAGTTAGGGTGGGGGCGGGGCGCCCAAAAAACAACGCAGAACAGGGTTCCTTGGATAGTACAGCTGCAAAAGATTACCCTCAAGGACATGGAGATAGTGTATGGTAGCAAGAAGCAGCGTTATAGCGTCAGCGTAGAAAAAATGCAAGCTAGTTTAAGGTGGGAAAACCCCAGGCTGAAAGCTGACTTGCAGGGCAAGGCAACTATTCAGAGTATCCAGCTACAAGACTTATCGTTTGCACGAAACCTACCCATATCGCTGAAGGCTGCCCTGAGCTATGATCAACGACAAAAAACTTGGACCTTGCAGTCTGCACAGCTTCAGCATGGCAACTCACTACTAGCCGTACAAGGAAGCGGAAGCCTAGAAACTACGTCTTCTATTGCGTTAACAATCCAAGGGAAAAAGATAAGCCCTCAAATCTTATTACGCTGCTTGCCCAAGCAGTATTATCAAAAAATAAAGCCGTACGACCCGCATGGCGAGCTCACCTTTAATTTAAGTGTCAATGAGCAGCAGCGTAATTCGCTGGCCCTACAGGGCGACTTTGTGTTGCGTGATGGCGCCTTGACCGCCAGCCAATTTTCCACACCCGTTGAGCTATCTCAGCTCTCAGGGCACTTAAATATCCCCAATTTACAGAACTTAAAAACAGCCACCCTCAGCATCGATAAAATTATTAGTAGGCTTGCCAGTAGTAGGCTAGAAGGAAGACTTTCCCTGAATGACTTCCACAAGCTACACCTTCAATGTGCTGCCGAGGCCACGCTTGATTTGGCTTCTTTGAGCATGCTACTCGCTTATCCTGCCATTACGGATGCCTCAGGAAGGCTAGACCTTCACTGGGAGTTGGAGGCCAATCTGCAGCAACTCATGCGTGGCACCCACGCAAGGGACAACCTCCACCTTTCAGGAGCTTTGCAGACACAAGCGGCTCAGTTCAAGCTTGGTCAATCTCAGCTTCCATGCGAGGAAATGATGGGCAAGTTGGTTTTTCAGGACAATGCCCTAATTATAAAAGACTTCTCAGGGAGCATAGGGCCAGGGAGCTTTATACTGACGGGTACTGTCCATAATCTATTCCCTTACTTGCTCTCTGGTAACCAAAATATCTGCGTGGTTGCCAAACTTTACATGGACTACCTGGACCTAGATGCACTGTTCTATGGTAAGCGTGTATCTACCTCTCCAACTAGCACAACCTCCGCAAAATTTGACATCGCTCCCCGCTGGACCTTGAACCTTGATTGTGATATTCAACAACTTCATTGCAGGCGCTTCCGAGGCAAAAACGTGCGTGGCGAGGTCAGGGTAAAAGATCAAAAACTAATCGCTGAAAAGTTACAGTTGGGCGTTTCGGGAGGAAAAGTTTTTTTAGATGGTGTTTTAGATGCAAGTACTGATGACTTAAATATTCACACAGTAGCCAAGCTACAGGGCGTCCGAATAGCTGATTTGTTTTATACGTTCGAGAATTTTCACCAACATTTTTTAATGGATAGCCACTTAGGTGGAGAGGTGTTTTCTGACATTGACCTAACGATGCAGGCTGATAAACAATGGAACATGCGTTGGGATGTACTACAGGCTGCCATCGATGTTAGGCTGAGCAATGGGGTGCTTCATGACTTCGCACCCATTCGGCAGCTTGCCAAGTATGTAGACAAGGAGGATCTTGCCAACTTGCGCTTCTCAGAACTCAAAAACCACATTCTTATCGAGGATCAAACGATTTACCTCCCACCGATGGAAGTGCATTCGGACTTGACACACATCCAGTTATCAGGCACACACACTTTTGACGGAAGGATAGCCTATCAATTTGGAGTGCCTTTTATGGGCTTGCAACAACAAGGGAGGGCGAGAGCGTCAACAGCGGTGTCTGCTGATGCACCAGCAGACATGAATTTATTTTTCAAGTTGCAGGGTGATATCAATAATTATAAGATAAGCTACGATGCTGAGGCGTCTAGAAAAAGCTTAACAAAAGCATTCAAAGAACAAGGAAAGACTCTCAAGGCGCTATTACAAGGCGTATATCAAGAGGAAAAGCACCTTCAAGAGCTAGCCCCGGATGATTACTTTGAGTTTGATGAATAGGTAGCATTGGCAGGGTCGTAACCATAATCGTGCAAAAATAGTCTCTTTTTCGCATAGTAAGACATAATTTACTATATTTTTGTCGCGAGGAAGTGCGGCGCAGCGCGCTGCATGGAGAAAACAAAGGAAGGGAAGGTGTGAACAATTTAAGGATATAGATAGCATGCACTACCCCCAATACCAGCGCTGTGTAGCAGTGCTTCTTCTTTTTGGTCTGTTGTTACAGAGCTGTAAAGAGATAGGCAATCATAGACAAGATTCCGGGACATCTATCCCAGCCATGGCCATTGGGCCAAAAGAATGGAAACAGTACTTTGGGGAGGTAGGCTCAGTACCCCCGCTGCCGGCCAATATCGATGAGATCTTGAACGGCCCCTGCCCCTTCTGGGAAGGTAAGCTAGTAAAAGATACACACCTGCTGGTGCTAGTTCCGGCAACGGTAGATGGGAAGCACTTCACGTTAGACCTGCTTAGGGAGCTTGTAGAAGACCCTAAGGAAGGCGGTAGCAAGACAAAGTACAGGTTTTATGATCCAGCCGTCCAAAAAGAGTTAGGCGCGAAATCTCCGGGTAGTTCGTATTGGGTGTTGATGACGCGAGATGTACTTCCTGGCAGTCGGGATAAGACGTATGACGCCCAAAAGGCGTTGGTTGCTGAGCATGCAGGTAGGCTGAATCTTCCGTATGAGATGCCAGATTCCCTATCGGCAGCGACCGCAATTTTGTTGCATCACGCTCGTACCGGTGAGCGTCTCTACGCAGATGCTCCTTGGACCTACACCCGATGCCAAGAGAAGGTACTTGGTAACAAATGTTCGATTGTTGTTGGGCGTTTTTCCTCCGAGGGCCTCAGTGTCCACTACGGCGGCGTCTGCCACTTCAACGGTGTGTCGTGTCTCCGGAAGTTCTAAGCACTAGGCACCTTGGTACTTCTGGCCTTGGCATCTAGGTGTGCGTGGGGAGGCTCCTGGTGCTGCGTGGCAGGGTCTTAGTACGGTGGCTCTGCGCTGGGAGCGGCTGTGTCTCCTGGGAGTTTCGTTGGGGCGGTGTTGTTTTTACTGCCACTACTGTGGACCGTGTGGCTCGCGCCGCACGGTTAGGGCCCACAGCTATATCTTAGACACAGAGAAAGAACACAGCGCGGAGGAGTTGCTTCAAGCAATAGAAAATATCGTACCGAGACCTTTGCACGATGTGGGTTAAATGTGGGAGATTTCGGGTATATTATGGTTGAGACTATTGCAGAATAGTTGCTAGTTGTTTCCCGCTCTTTTTGGGAGTCATATTTGGTCTTTCACATACCTGTTTGCGGCCCATTGGGCTCCTTCAAGAGGCCTATCAGCCCTTATAA
>JBJORC010000043.1:0-8387 GCA_046049605.1 Bacteroidota bacterium | reverse complement strand
CGGTATTTTGAAGACCTTAGGTGCTTCTGATGGGCAAATACAACGCATCATGCTTTGGAACAATCTGTATATGGTAGGTCAGGGCATACTTTGGGGTAACTTAGTGGGCATAGGGTTGTGTGCCTTGCAGAAGTATGGCAAGATCATTGCTCTGAACCCTATATACTATTACACTAATTATGTGCCCGTTGCTTGGGATTGGCGAGTAATCTTGGGACTCAACTTACTGACCTTGATAGTGATAACCACGGTGCTGCTGGTTTCCATTGCAGTCATTGTCAGGCTCAGGCCTATTCGCGCCATCCGGTTTCGTTAAACATAAAAAACAGCCGCTCAACATACCTCACCATAGGCTATCTAAGAGGAAACTGGCCATCTCATCCTGCTTTTCTTTTCCTTGTTGGTCTGCTCTGGCTTTGATGCCTTCTGCGTAGGCTGCTAGGTAGGCTGCTCGGGGTTGCTCTGGCGTAAGCCCTGCTTGCGCAAAGTCCTCATAGTGGTGGATCAGCAGATAAAAAGCATAATCTATACCCCTTACCTGCACCTTCCTATCCTGATCTATTCTTTCCTGTAATAGAGGCGACACCGTTGCTCGCTCCATCATGCTATAATGAGACCTTTGCATGGTCAATTTAGTAATTAGGGCATATTTTGATAGTTGTATGTCATTCTCAACCTTTGAATCTAGATAGCAGGTTCCTTAGTTTATGCCAAAACAGTGGCATAAGCTCAGAGTATTGTACTGAAATTTTTCTTGTTAACCCAAAAAATGGGCATTTAGAGAATCCTACACCATGCAAAGGTCTCGTATACATATGCAAGTACTCCACAAATATTTTTTCTGGCCTACAAGTAAAACCTCTTTGATTAAACCATTGTGTGGATTTTATCCTGCTTCATAATGATCGAATCACATCGCATAACCAGCTACTACGGAACGAGCCAGTCTACAAAGCAATGTTTGAAGCGCAGACATCTCAGTACGTTGATTTAGGAAAATCGCTCTAGGTGTAGAGAAAATGGCCCCAACATTGGTACGGTGCCTGCACGCACACAAGTAGCATTTACTTTTGCTATGTCAGCGCAGTGAGGTACTCGGCAAAGGCCAGCAGCTTGGCCTCGCCAAAGGCAGGGGCCATCACCTGCAACCCAATAGGCAAGCCGTTCTCATCCCTGCCATTAGGGATAGAAATAGCAGGTACGCCAGCAATAGAGGCAGGCACGGTGTACAAGTCTGCCAGATACATGGCCAGCGGATCCTGGATATGCTCACCAATCTTGAAGGCTGTGGTGGGCGTGGTAGGCAGTACGATGAAGTCGTAAGTAGCAAAAATTGCCTCCAGCTTTTCTTTGATCAATCGCCGTACTTGCTGTGCCTTGACGTACCATGCATCATAGTAGTCGGCACTCAACACAAAAGTTCCTGTCAGAATTCTGCGCTGCACTTCCTGGCCGAATCCTTGGGTGCGCGTCTTTCGGTACATTTCCGCGACAGTAGCACTCTCAGGACTTCGGTAGCCGTACCGCACACCATCAAAGCGGGCTAGGTTGGAACTAGCCTCAGCATTGACCAAGACATAGTAGGTAGGTAACGCATAGGCTAGTAATGGAAAGTCTACGGCCTCTACGCGATGGCCTTCCTGGCGCAAGGCATCGAGTGTGGCTTGAGTTTGCGCAAGAATGGCCGGCTGCAGACCAGGGTGTGCTAGGGTTATAGGCAAGTAGGCCACTTTGGCTTTGCTATCGAACTGTAGTTGTGTCGTATAAGCAGGAACGGGCCGGTGCGACACTGTGCTGTCAAATTCATCTGGCCCCGCAATAGCCTCCAAAACTGCAGCACAGGTCTGAACCGTTTTTGAAAAGATGCCAATGGTGTCAAAAGAAGAAGCATAGGCAATAAGGCCATGGCGCGAAATTCTCCCATAAGTAGGTTTTAGCCCCACGAGACCACAGAAAGCGGCCGGCTGCCTCACAGAGCCTCCTGTGTCCGTTCCAAGCGACACGTGGCACATATGGGCTTGCACCGCCACAGCTGATCCACCAGAAGACCCTCCTGATACTCTAGTGGTATCTAAGGCATTGTGCACTGGCCCAAAGGCAGAGTTCTCATTGGAGGAGCCCATGCCAAACTGGTCACAATTCTGGTGGCCAATGATGATGGCATCTTCGTCCACAAGTCGCTGCACTGCTGTAGCACTGAACTGCGATACAAATCCTTCTAAAATCTTGCTGGCGGCTTGTACAGGGTGGTCTTTGTAACACAGCAAATCTTTGAGCCCTACCACCATACCAGCCAGTTTGAGAAGAGGGGCTACCCGGTGCTTCCGATCTATTGCAGCAGCCTGCTGCCTCGCTTCTTCGGTGTAGGTACGCAAGAAGGCGTTGAGATGAGCCCCTTGCGCAATATTGCGCAAGCACTGGTCAACGATATCCCTACAGGTGGTAGTGCCTTGTTGCAACGACGCTTGCAATTGGGAAAAGGAAAGTAATTCTTTCAAGCTATCCCGTCTTTTTTTCTTTGGGTTGGTCTTCTAACTCTTCTTCAATCTCTTTGGTAGCATTTTTGAACTCACGGATGCCTTTGCCCAGTCCTCTAGCAATTTCAGGAATTTTCTTGGCCCCAAACAGGACGAGGAAGACTAAAAGGATCAGGAGTAGCTCTCCACTGCCTACCCTTCCAATAAAAGCGAGACTATGCATGACATGCTGTGGTTGGTGAAATGTACAAGTTTAGCGAATAACGCGCCCCTGGCCAATTCTATAATGGGACTAATGCCAAGCGATGCCTGTGGCTTGCAGGCTCGTCCTAGCAGTATCTTAACACCGAGCAGTCGGTTGTGTTATCTTTTGTCAATAATGCAAGAAATCAACTAGATTAGGGATCCTTAAACAGGGGAGCCAGCTGTAAACAACAACCCAGACATGCCGAGTTAATGATTACCCCAACTATCAATCATGATCGCCAAGACTAGAAAGTACAAACTAACTGCCAACACCTACATGCAACTCGGGCTCAGAAATATCGTTCGGGAGCAATGGTGGGTGTTTCTAATTGCCTTAGCCATCGTGAGTGGGACTTTTTTTGTCAAAACTATTTGGTTTGTGCTGGGGGCCAGCTTGGGGTTGTTACTTTATTTCTCGTTTTGGCTCATTCAGTTTTATGGGATTACCTACCTAGAGCAAAATAAGCTGCTTTTCGAGCGATTGAGCTACGAAATTTCCAGCCAACAGATTATGATCCAACTGACTTCCAAGCAAGGCATGCCCATTGCGTGGGAGCAGGTCAAAAGGGCTGCACAAGGCAAAGACTATTTTTTGTTAGTCATCTCTAAGGCCCATCTGATTCACCTCCCTTACAAAATTTTCAATAGCAAGCACGAAATCAAGTTTGTAGAGACGATTTTGAAGCGCAAAGCACTCATTTAGCTTATTTACGAGTTGGTCGTGATGAGTTGCTTACCCCTTTTCTGGCTAGTACTGCGTAACCTGGTGTACTCTAGGGGGGGCAAGTGTAGCCTGCATGCGCTACATGAGCTTCTGCATTACAGCTACAGGATAGCGAGGAGGTAGAGTGCGATCAGAATTACTAAGATCTCAGCGGTACAGTACCGCATTCAATGCACGCAAGGCCTTTTCGGCATTGGGCAAGGCTTCTTGGATCAGGGCAGGGGCGTAGGGCAAGGGGACATCCTCGCTATTGACCTTTTGGATGGGTGCATCAAGATAGTCAAAAGCATGCTTTTGTACTTGATAGGCAATCTCTGAGGCAATGGAGCCCAAGGGCCAGGCTTCTTCAACGATGACAAGGCGATTAGTTTTTTGTACAGACCTAACGACAGCAGCTATGTCCAAAGGCCGAACTGTCCGCATGTCGATCAACTCCACTTCCACACCTTGTTGTTGCATGGCCTGGACAGCTTCCCAGGCTACTTTCATCATCTTTCCAAAAGAAACGAGCGTCACATCTTTTCCTTCTTGCACTACTGTTGCTTTGCCAATGGGCAACAAGTACTCCCCTTCCGGCACCTCTCCCATATCGCCATACATCAACTCAGATTCCATAAAAATCACTGGGTCATTGTCGCGAATGGCAGCCTTGAGTAACCCCTTGGCATCATAAGGATGGGAAGGGATTACGACTTTGAGCCCAGGACAGTTGGCATACCAATTCTCAAAGCTCTGGGAATGTTGGGAGCTCAGCATCCCTGCATTGCCAGTAGGTCCTCGAAATACTATGGGGACAGGAAACTGACCTCCAGACATGGACATCATCTTGGCAGCAGAATTAACCACTTGATCAATAGCTACCAACGAAAAGTTAAAAGTCATGAACTCGATGATGGGTCGTAGTCCGTTCATGGCCGCCCCAATGCCTAACCCGGCAAAGCCAAGTTCGGAAATGGGCGTATCGATCACCCTGTCAGGGCCAAACTCATCGAGCATACCTTGGCTTACTTTGTAAGCCCCGTTGTATTCAGCTACCTCTTCCCCCATCAAAAAAATATTGTTATCCCGTCGCATTTCTTCGCTCATGGCTTCTCCCAAGGCTTGTCTAAACTGTATTTTTCTCATCATCAGGATGTTTTTGAGGTGGCAAAAATAGCAATACAGCACGTTGTTAAAAAAAGCCCTAGGTCGATATTCTCTTGTAGTCCCATGCTGCCTGCCAACGCAAGTTAAGGTTTACGTTTTCCTTGTAAGTAGTCATTGATAGCTGCTCTGGTTTCTTGGATAGAAAGATTGCTTTCCAAGATACCGTTCCTTGCCACGGAGATTTGGCCAGTTTCCTCTGAAACCACCAAAACCAATGTATCTGTTACTTCTGTCATGCCAATGGCCGCCCGGTGTCTTAACCCGAACTGTGGCGGCAAATCCTGGCGCTCTGTCACTGGCAGAATACTCCTGGCTGCTACAATCTTGTTATTGTAAATAATTACTCCCCCATCGTGTAATGGACTTTGATGGTTAAAAATGGCCAAGAGAAGGCGCTTGGAGACTGCTGCATCGATGAGATCTCCAGATTCTTTGTAAAACTTGAGGTCATCTTCATTAGAGAACACAATGAGTGCCCCTGTATTGCTCCCTGCCAAGGCTTTGGCAGCTTCTACAACGGGCGTAATGTCTATTCCTGTCTTGCTGGTCTTCTTCTTGCCAAGAAGGCGACCTATCAGTTCACCACCATTCAATGTCGTAGTACCACCAATCCAAAAAAGGAACCTTCTGATTTCTTGCTGAAAAAGAATAATGGCAGCCAACACACCCACCTCCATAAACTTCCCTAAAATAGCTGACAGAAGCCCCATCCCAGCAGATCTTACGATGAGGTGGGTCAGAGATAAGAGTAAGAACCCTATAAAAACCCTAACAGCCATGCTGCCCTCTATCAGCTTGTAAACCCGATATAGAAGCAAGCCGACCAGAAATATGTCAATGATATCTCCTACTCCGATATCGAGAAACCCTATGCTAAATAAGAGGTTCAATACAAATTACAGCTAAGAGAATTGATTGGTCAGGTAGCTTGAGGCTCCCGGCCTCTTCCTACCCAAAGAGGCGAACAAGGCCACCCCGCCCAACTACAGCCTATCAAACGCGGTCTCCCCTCATTCCAAGACTCTTGTCGTCAAGGGCTATAAGAAATACCAGGGCAGAAAGGCCACTTTAGATTCGTAAAGTAACTTAAATAGGCGAGAACCCCATCATTTCTGGTACGATTCTCAGGCACTCAACCCTCTTAATGCGCAAACTTCTAGCTCCTTGATGGCGGGCTATATGGCACCGATGAACGGTAGCTGCGATTTAATCCTACATCGTACATTCTATACACTCTTTTTATAGAAAAAATGTACCTTTCCGAAAATCAATCAAATTAGCGATCTACTGTGCATTCCGATACGCTGTCTCAATACAGTACCATCATTAAGACTTGCCAAACGATTTTTGAAAAAAAGACCAAAGACTATGGCACTGCTTGGCGCATCTTGCGCTTGCCTTCCGTGACCGACCAGATCATGATCAAGGCCCAGCGAATTCGAGCCATTCAGGAACAAGCCATGCAACGTGTAGACGAAAGCGTGTCCACAGAACTGATCGGTATTGTCAACTACAGCGTCATAGCTCTGATGCAAATAGCCCTAAATGGCTACGAAGGCCTAGAGCTGGCCTACAATAAACTGGCCCCGTTGTACGATGAGATCATTGCTACCACAACTGCGCTACTCAACAACAAGAACCACGACTACCAAGAAGCGTGGCGGGCCATGCGTCTCAGTTCTATCACCGATATTATACTGATGAAACTGCTGCGCATCAAGCGTATCGAAGACAACCAAGGCCCTCCTCTCATTTCTGAAGGCGTAGAAGCCAATTATCAAGACATCATCAACTACGCCGTGTTTGCATTGATCAAGCTAGATCATGTGGATCAGTAAGTCCATCAATCTTTGGGCCAGCTTGTTCGTAGGCATAACTTTTCTATGCTCAGGAACAATCAAGCTCAATGATCCACGCGGTTTTTCTGATAAGATCGAAGAGTACTTGTACCTCTTGGGCAGCCAGCTGACTGCCCATATACGTCTCTTGCTGCCCTACACCTTAGTACTGGCCGTGTGTATGGCTACTCTGGAGACTGTCCTGGGAGTGGCTTTGCTCATCCATTGGCAACGCTTCTGGGTCTTGCAGGCCTTGCTGTTACTCACGCTTTTTTTTACCTGCTTAACGCTTTACACGGCCACTTCGAAACGCATAGCCAGCTGCGGATGTTTTGGCGATGCCCTAGCATTGACACCCTGGCAGTCATTTACGAAAAGTGTCGTGTTGCTCCTCTTGATCGGCGGGCTCTGTTGGCAAGAAAAAGGCACTCTCAACAGTCTGAATAGCTACTACTGGGTGGCAGCAGCCCTGATAGGGTCTGTAGGACTGAGTAGGCATATCCTACGCCACTTACCCTTATGGGATTTTTTGCCGTACAAGGTGGGTAGCGATTTGACCAAGCAGCATCCAGATGAAATCGCACTCAGCGCTAATTTGTGTGTCTGGCAAGGAGACCAGGAGGTTACACAAGCGTTGCTTTCAGGTAATAAGCTAGTCCTTATTATCCAACACCCTGCATCTATTGCTGCACCTACGCTCCAAAAACTGTATGTACTGATTCGGCGACTTCAAGAAGATGTAAAACCTATATTGATAACGCCCATGGGGCAGTGCCAAGAAGCCGCACTAATCTTGGCGCTGCCACGCTACACCGCCCATCCACGACTACTCAGGGATATGCTAAGAGCTCCATGGGGTTTGTTGCTGTTACAAGGGGGTGTAGTGCGTTACAAATGTTCTATGAATGACTTAACCCAAGCCCAAAAGTTTTTGCAGCAACAGGGATGGTTAAAGAAGTAAAGACTTTGTACGCATCTTCATCTAAGGGGCACTACTCGACAAAGAGGACAGTGGGTCTGCCCTGCTATAACAGCACTCCGAAAACATCTTTTGCAAATTTTGGCAGTACAAGGTCTATTTGGACAGCGGACCATGCCATCGATGAGGAACGAATCCTCTGTATAGCAAATCGCACACGCTTGATCTTCGCCCTCATTATCTGAACGCAACGTTGCCAACATGGTAGTCGCTTCCTCATCCGTTATTATCCACGCCTGAGGAACATCAGCAATTCTTTGTTGACGAGCTTGTCTCAGATCTCGTTCTCGGTTTGCTATGAATTGACGAGCTTGTATAAGATCTCGTTCTCGGTTTGCTATTTGTTGACGAGCTTGTCTCAGATCTCGTTCTCGGTCTGCTATTCGTTGACGAGCTTGTCTCAGATCTCGTTCTCGGCCTGCTACTTGTTCCAGACGATCTAGTTCTTGGGATATCTCTTGTTGTTGGGTGGCTACTCGCTCGAAAGGATCTGGAGAGTTGTTATCGCAACTAGAAAAAGTAAACAGAGTGAGCATACCCACCATCTTGAGTGAAATAAGCCTGAGCAATATCCGATGTCTTAGCATTAACTTCATGATTCCCCTAAGTTTTAATACGATCATTTTTTGACCTGTACAGTTATTTTCTACGCTGCGAACTGCGAGTGCAAGTTCCTTAATTTCCCAGGATTAGCGGGGCAAGGTACTAAACTAGTCGCCCCTTAACAAAGGTAAATTTCATTGCATACTATGCGTTAAGGGATATTTTTTGAAAATTTTACCCAAAATAGCGTAGCAAAAAACGCAAGGAAAGGATAAGTTTAATCCAAAACCTTGCAGAAAATATCACCGTTATATTAGGAAAATCTCCTCATCAACAACAAACCGAGCTGTTTAAAAACCTACTTGCGCATCAGTTGAATCCTCAGCACCCGCTCTACTTATTAGCCCGGGTCATCCCCTGGGAAAAGATAGAGG
>JBJORC010000042.1:0-4527 GCA_046049605.1 Bacteroidota bacterium | reverse complement strand
TCTTGGGTAGCCCCTGCCCCTTCTGGCCAGACAAAAGAGTAAAAGACACACACCTGTTGGTGCTAGTTCCGGCGACGGTAGATGGGAAGCCCTTCACGTTAGACCTGCTTGGGGATCTCATAAAAAGCCCTAAGGGGGGCGGTAGCAAGACGAAGTACAGGGAGTATGATAGTGATGTCCAAAAAGAGTTAGGCGCCCAATCTCCGGGTAGGTCCTATTGGGTGTTGATGACGCGAGATGTACTTCCTGGCAGTCGAGATAAGACGCATGACGCCCAAGAGGTGTTGGTTGCTACGCATGTACGCGAAACGGGTCTTTCTTATAAGATTCCAGATGTCCTAGAGGCAGCGACCGCAATTTTGTCGCATCACGCCCATACTGGTGAGTGTCTCTACACAAATGATCCTTCGACTTACACCCGATGCCAAAATAAGGTAGGTAGTAACAACTATCCGGTTTTTGTTGGGGATTTTTCCTCCGGGGGCCTTGGTGTCGACCGAAACCACAGCGTCTACGATTTCGTCGGCGGTGTGTCGTGTCTTCGGAAGTTCTAGGCACTAGGCTCCTTGGTACTTGGTACTTTGGTGTGAGTGGGTGTTCCCCTGGTGCTGCGTGGTAGAGTCTCGGCACTGGGTTGTGCGTCGGGGTCTACTGTGTCTTCTGGGAGTTTCGTTGGGGCGGTGTTGTTTTGCTACCGCTACTTCGGGCCGTGTGGCCCGCGCCGCACGGTTAGGGTCCATGGCCGCTTTGTGGCTAGTGGGGCGTATGGGGAGTGGAGGTGTCCTATATTATTTTAAGAGTGTTCTGTGATCCAATAAGCGGTCTTTAAGCTTTGCACGAGATGGTGTGCGTTGGCGTGCGATTTCGTCGAGAGCAGCCACTGCGGTGCTTTCTTCCAAACGAAATGCCTTCATAAGGAGCCCATGATATCGTCACAACGCTCTATGCAATACCCCGTTCAGTAAGCCTACAAAAATGCTAGAAAAAGAGCTCTTTGCTCCATGGCTGGTTATTTGGTACCAAGCTCACAAACGAAATTTACCCTGGCGAGAGACAGATGATCCCTATAAGATTTGGCTTTCAGAGATTATTCTTCAGCAAACCAGAGTCGCCCAAGGGTTGCCCTATTACCAACGGTTCATCGAAAAGTATCCTTCTATTCAAGAGCTGGCGCATGCTGATGAAGAAGAGGTGCTACGTTTATGGCAGGGACTAGGATACTATACCAGGGCCAGGAATCTACATGCTTGCGCTCGTATGGTCGTCAGTGAGTTGGAGGGGAAGTTTCCTAGCACGTACAGAGAGCTATTGCACTTAAAGGGAGTAGGTAAATACACGGCTGGTGCCATTGCCTCCATTGCCTTCAAAGAAGCCGTCCCTGTCGTAGATGGAAATGTATACCGGGTTTTGGCCCGCGTGTTTGGAGTAGATGAAGACATTACGTCTACTCGAGGAACCAAGGCTTTTTATGCGCTTGCGCAGTCATTGGTACCTAAAGAAGATGCTGATTTGTATAGCCAAGCCATCATGGACTTTGGGGCCATACATTGCACACCAGTCAACCCAAAGTGTAAGTCCTGTATTTTTAAAGACCACTGCGTGGCATTCCATACTGGCAGGCAAGACATGTTGCCAAGGAAGAGCAAAAAAGTAAAGATCAAGCAACGATTCTTGCACTACCTTGTCATACAATGTGCCGATAAACTATACATGAAACGTAGAAATGCCAGTGATATTTGGGAAGGTTTGTACGACTTCTATTTGGTAGAAGATAGGCGACTCAGAGCGATGGATCGGCTGGAAGACATGTTAGTGATATTGATACGACGCCACAAATTATCGGTGACCAGCAACCCTATCGTATATAAGCACGTGTTAACACATCGGCGGCTACATGTTTATTTTTTGCACGTGCAAGCTACTGCGCAGTTTATCCAGGAAGCAACACCTTTGTTGAGTCAAGCTGGCATTAGGGCTTTTACAGTAGCCCAGACTAAGGTACTCCCCAAGCCCATCCTGATCGATAATTTTTTGAAAGAAAAATTTTATGCCTAGTTTGCGGGTCCATAGGTTAGTCAACAAATACTTAGTACATGTCAGCAGTCAATAAAGTCATCTTGCTCGGAAATCTAGGCAAAGACCCTGAGATAAGGCATTTAGAGAATGATAGAATGCGTGCTTCATTCACACTCGCTACCAACGAAACCTATAGAAATAAGGAAGGTGTAAGAGTAACTACCACGGAGTGGCACAATGTGGTATTGTGGACACCGCTTGCTAAAATTGCCGAACAATATCTTACAAAAGGCAAGCAAGTTTACATTGAAGGGAAGCTAGCTACGCGCTCTTATGTAGATAGAGAAGGACAAAAAAAATATACTACAGAAGTAGTGGGGCAGAATTTGGTTTTGCTCGGTAGTGGCAAAATAGACTCAGCTGATTCTCCTGATACACAGGGCATTGATGCACCTAGTATAGCAGAGGATGAAGGCGCAGATGGCCTACCATTTTAGCACTTACAACCTCGAAGCTTACCGTCCTAGCATGAATGTCGGAGGTGAGGCCTAGTGTGCGCTTTCTGTGCGCTCATCTTGCAACGTACGCATTATCTATTTCTCCAAATTGACTAATCTTTTAGATTCTCATTTCTACCTATTTGAGGGTTTAACACTCGTAGTGCTCTTGTTATGCTCTGCAGTCATTTCAGGTACTGAAGTAGCTTTCTTTTCCCTTTCTCATAAGAAAATCACGCAATGCAAAAACACCCAAGACCCTAGAGAGAAAAGGATTTTAAGGCTCTTGCAGCATCCTAGGCGCCTGCTAGCTACTATCCTTATTTTAAACAACCTGATTAATGTTGCTTTCGTCACGTTTTCTACGTACCTGCTATGGAGCATTGTTGGCACAGATAATATAGACAGCCTCATCATGCTCGCTTATACCCTCATTTCCACAACTTTTCTTGTGTTGTTTGGGGAAGTAATACCTAAAATTTATGCCAACCAGAACAATTTACACCTTGCCAGGCGAATTACTGGGTTCCTAGCCTTTGCTGTACCCACCTTACGCCCACTCTCTGGTCTACTTTTGCGCATGGGTAACCTGTTTGGCAAGGGATTTTTGCAGGATAAGTATGAGCTATCTATCGATAAGTTGAGCAGGGCACTAGAGCTTACAACCGCTCAAGGAACTTCAGAAGAGGAAAAAGAGATCCTCAAAGCGATTGTGAACTTTAGCAGTCTAACGGCTAAACAGATTATGCAGCCTCGTATGGAGATTACAGCGGTGGATATAGCAATTAATTTTCATCAACTCATGGACCTGGTGAATAGGTCGAATCACTCGCGTTTCCCAGCTTATAAAGAGACTATCGATAAAATTGAAGGTATTCTGCACACCAAAGACTTACTGGCTCATATAGATGAGGATAAGCACTTCCAATGGCAGTCTCTGTTACGCAAGTGCTTTTTCGTGCCTGAAAACCAAAGAATAGATGCATTGCTTTTGGAGTTTCAAGAAAAAAGAGTACAAATGGCCATTGTAGTAGATGAGTATGGAGGCACGTCAGGCTTCATTACGCTAAAGGATATCATTGAGGAGATTATTGGAGACATCGCTGATGAATTTAATCAGGATGAAGCCATGTATCAGAAAATTGATGACCAGACGTTTGTGGTGGAGAGCAAGATTTCTCTCAACGATTTCTGCAAGGTTATCGGGGAAAGCCCAGCTATTTTTGAAGAGGTAAAAGGAGAAAGTGAATCTCTAGGGGGGTTACTGCTAGAGCTCAATGGCCGGCTACCCCGTGCTAGCAAACAGATTTTCTTCCAAAAATTCACCTTTACGGTCGTTTCTGCCGATATGCGCAAGATTAAGAAAGTGAAGGTAGAGATAGCTCCTGCAAAAAATGATGACGAGAAAGATATATAAATCCCACAAGCGCAAAAAAAAAGAAGATATATAGCTCGAGCAGAAGGCATCTGCAACTGTGCCCAACAACTACTACTCATAGTCTGTGCCGCGAAGCGGCCGTCTAGCTTACCCCATTTTTGTATTCAAAAAATTCTCCATGTCTTGGATTGTATTGAATAAGTGCTGATGTCACTGCTGTCGGTTCTACAAAGGTGGCAGTCATGTACCCACAATTTCAAAGATTTATAGCCACGATTCTTCTTTGCAGCATACTTCTTCAGAGCTGTGGAGGCGTGAACTGGAAGTTGGTGAGGAAAAAAGTCTTGTTACTAGCGATAAGAAGCATAAGCCTAGGAAGCCCCCAAAGTTGGATTTTCCTGAGTCAGTACAAAAGCGAGAGTATTCCACCGCAGGCGCTATGGTACCAAAAGCCGCCTGTCCCTCTGAGGTGGGGGTGCGTCATCAGCCAATCTATCTAGCCGATCCTTAACAACTAAAACGTGGGGTCAATGAGTTTGTATTCGGGTACAATTTTTGACGAAAGTCTAGTGGGCAAAAGCCCCAAAACAAGATAGCCAAAAAATTACCTGCCATTTCTCTGACCAGGAGCATCAA
>JBJORC010000041.1:0-12168 GCA_046049605.1 Bacteroidota bacterium | reverse complement strand
TAAAAGTAGAAAGAGAGGGCAGTAATCCGCATACAGAAACAAAAAGTATTACAATGAAAGCCAAGCAAGATGGCGTAGATACGAAAGAGCAAACGGAAGAAGCAAGCACCTCAGATACAAGCACCCAAGCAACGTCCACAGCCCTAGATGCAGTCCCAGACAATGCAACACAACCCATAAACCACCCAATACCAAATGAGGATGTGCTAATACCCGCGGAGAAAACAAACAAAACGTATACAAGCCCGCCAATACTCATCTCCGATACTGACCTGCCTGCGACGCCAAATAGAGAGGTGCTCCACACAAGCTCAGCGCAGATTACTGATCCACCCGATAGCGCAACAGCTGCATCTTCAGATAATGCCGGCACGAGTGCCCAGAAGCCTGCTTCCCATCAATTTACAGTCACGCCGAAAGAAGAAAAAAGTGGTAATAGTAGGAAGAACTTTGTCCTAGTTACCATCAAGCCTAGCAGTAACGGTATGAAGTTGAAAGAGTTTGCTGTTACTGCTTCTCTTTTAGATAAAAAAGGTACGGTTATGGGTAGTAGTGGCAAGAACGGCAATAATTTCGTTTATCGTAAAAAACTCAATAATTGTAACCTTGAAGAAATCTTTCTGGCCAATAAACAATCAAACTGCCTGGGAAAAAATGACGCGTGCTTTGCACAAGGTGAAGAAGTTACATTCAGAATAGAAGTCATACCATGTGAGAAAACCACACCAGGCGAGCAATATACACTCACTATCAAAGTAGAACGCAAGGGCAGTCATCCGCATACAGAAACAAAGAGTATACCGCTCACGACCCCGCAAAAAAGCCCCGTAAAAGATAAGAATCGTACTAATCCACGCAAGTAAGTGGTCATTCGGAGACCGGGAAAAAGTCCAAAAGTGTAGTGACAAAGGCCTAGCCCCACGCGAATAATAGCACCTGCCGAGGCAGCACACGACTCAAGCGGAGCGCCCTGCAAACAACGATTCCACAAACGCATGGCGGTCGAAAATCTGCAAGTCTGCTATGCCTTCGCCCACACCTATGTACTTCACGGGCACCTGAAACTGGTCAGCAATGCCGAGTACTACTCCCCCCTTGGCCGTACCATCTAGTTTGGTGATGGCCAGTGCTGTCACCGCCGTAGCTTTGGTGAATGCTTCGGCTTGTACAAATGCATTTTGGCCTGTGTTACCGTCTAGCACCAACAGCACTTCATGGGGTGCTTCAGGAATCAGTTTTTGAATAGTGCGCCTGATTTTGGCCAGCTCCTGCATCAGGTGCACCTTGGTGTGCAGCCTGCCAGCCGTATCAATGATAATCACATCAGCTTGCACCCGCAAGCCCTCTTGGATAGTCTCATGCGCTACAGCGGCAGGGTCTGTATGCCTACCACAGGCTACTACGACAGCTCCTGCACGCTGTCCCCATTGCTGGAGTTGGCTTACCGCTGCGGCCCTAAAGGTGTCTGCAGCACCCAAGATAACTTGCCGACCGGTTTGCTTGTACTGGGATGCTAGCTTGCCAATAGTAGTAGTCTTGCCTACGCCGTTGACACCTACCACTAAAATGACATAAGGAATTGGAAGGTCATCTATTACTGAAGGAGAATCAGTGGTTGCGAGTAGCCCAGCCATCTCCTCTTTGAGTAGCTGGTCCAGTTCTGTAGTGGTGAGGTACTTATCACGAGCCACCCTTTGTTCAAGACGCTTAATGATTTTGATAGTCGTTTCTATCCCCACATCCACTGCAATCAATAGCTCCTCCAGTGCATCCAAGACCACATCGTCTATCTGTGATCTTCCTGCTACGGCTTTACTAAACTGGGCCCAAAAAGACTGTTTTTTTTTAGCCATTCCTTGGTCTAAGACTTCTTTTTTTGCTTTGGAGAAGAATGGAAACATTGTGCAAAGGCTATTGGAGATGAGCAAAAAAAAGGTCTCACGAAGAGACCCGAATGGTAGTAGCAAGAGAATAGGGCTTTAGTACATACTAGAGCCAGGGCTATATTTTTTTGGCAAGTACTTCCGCAACAGTCTCGGTGGGTACCATCTCTTCCTTAAAGGTGTAAGCACCAGTTTTGGGCGATCGCATGGATCTGATTACCTTAGAAAGATTTTTGCTCCCTGCTTTTTGGAGGGTGGCCACTACTTTTTTTGCCATAGTAGGTAGCTATTTAATTTCTTTGTGAACAGTGTATCGCCTCAAAATAGCGTTATACTTCTTTAATGCTAGTCTGTCTGGGGTATTTTGTCTACTTTTCTCTGTCGAGTACCTGGAAATGCCAGGCAACCCACTCTCTCTGTGTTCTGTGCATTCCAATATGACCCGTACTCTATTTCCCTTCTTGCTTGCCATCATGTAACCAGTTTAGCTGCTGCTCCGTGTAACTTATTGGCTACCAAGCACCCTAAGTCTTTGGCCAGGGTACCTCGTTTTCTTGAATCTTTGAGCACTATGTTCAAACCTTTTTTATTAATCGTCCTGAGGACAGAGGTAGATACTTTCAACGTCACCCAAATACCTTCTTCCGCCAGAAAAAATCTCTTCACTTGCAAATTGGGATAGAACCATCGCTTGGATTTGTTTTTGGCATGAGAGACATGGTTACCCACTCGCGGCTTTTTCCCAGTGATTTCACAAATTCTCGCCATAATTCTTAATTATTCTAGCCCGATGCGCGAATATAAAGGGACCTGCGGACTATTCAAAATTGTAAACGAAAGGAAGAAGCGTCAAACATGAAAAAATAGTACGTTACCAACCTCACGTATTTTACTTCCTTCATGGCAAGCCACAAGGGTTCTCGGCCTATGCCAGTGCCTACGTGTCGGCTTTAAAAAGGATAGTCAATGCCAATGTTAAAGACAGGTTGATTCAAAAAAAGTTGATGCCCTACGAAACGTTCCCCTGTAGGCTTAGCTGGGTCATAGAGCTTTAGCCCTACGTCCAACCGCAAGACAAGCAATTTGAAATTGAGCCGCAACCCCACACCTGTTCCTATAGCAATTTCTCTATAAAAGTTCTGAAAACTTAACTTTCCACCTTCTCTATCATCTTCATTCAGCGTCCAAATATTGCCCGCATCGACAAACAATGCTCCTTCTAAAAATCCCACTAGCTGCTGCCTTAACTCTACATTGCCTTGCATCAAGAGCTCGCCGAATTGCTCCATCGCCTGCTCGTCATCTGTTTTTTTCGGGGGACTGTAGCCACCTGGACCAAGGCTGCGGGGAAGCCAGGCCCTCATGCCATTAGAGCTTCCCATGTAATAATAGCGACTATACGGGAGCACTTTTTCCTTGCCATAAGCACTGGCAATACCCGTAGTCATGCGGTAGGCAAAAACAGTACTGGAACGAAGAGGTATGCGTTGGCTATAGTCAATGTCGAGTTTTATATACTGGTAGTATGCAAGCTTGGGCATGATTTTACGCAAGTCGATAAAATTCTGAAGTGCTCCCCCGCTCTCAAAGAAAACTTCCAACAACGAACGTGGCGGGTCTATGTCAGATACAGGCTTCTCACGAAATGTCCCCTTAAAAGACAACAGACTTACCCAAGACGGCTCAAAGGCTTTATATCGCTGGAACGCTTTAAGCTGTTCTTTAAATTTATCTTCGATACGCCTGGTGTTGGTCAACTCAATACGAAGCGGAGTAAACTCATACGCACTACGGCCTTGATCTTTCCAATCGTAACGCATAAAGCTCGTCAAGGTATCTTGCGTATAGTCTGGGTGCCGGGTAAACCCATAGGCTAACATCAGCTTTGTCATCGGACGCAGCTGCTCCAAGTGGGCATGCGTTGTAGCCTTCAAGGGCAGCAAAAATTGTGGCCAAGAAATCGACAAATCAACACCATAGGCCTGGCTACTATAAAAACCCTGCTTAGTAGTAGTCGCTGCTATCCCCTCAAAACCAACGTGGGTTGCCAATTCCAAAACCTCCAATCTCCTAAAAAGGTTTCTGCTTTTTAATGACAGCTTGTAAAAGGGTTTGGGAAACCCAGAGTTGTGGCTGACTTGAAACCCTAATTCGTTAGCGAGTTGAAATCGATCGGCTAGGGTGGTATCAATACGAGGCATCAACTTGTTATTGTCTGAAATATCATAGGTAATATACATGTACTTAAACATGTCTAACCTGGAAAGACGCCGTTGTGTTTCAATCATATCCTGCTTTCTGTAAAGTTGCAGCGGGCGAAGTACAAGTTTGTTGGCAAGCACGCTAGGTCTAGACTGTCGTTTTACGTGCCTAAACGTAATTCCGTCATAGTATTGTTCCTGTTCTTGCGTAACCTCCTCTGCCTGTTCTACATCAAAGTCCCACGCCACTTGGCCTATATAGAATATAGGATGCATCTGGCTAACTGCAGGCATATCAACCGCAGTCTCTACAACCACGGAATTGTCCGCCGCTGTGGTGTCTACATCAAACCGAATGTACTGCCTATTAAAGCTGAAGTAGCCATGGTTGCTAAGAAGTTCATAAATACGCTCTCTTTCTTGGCGCAACACTTCCTGGTCATAGCAATCTCCCTTTTTGAGCAAGCTTTGCTGCTGGTGGTCTTGAAGTAATTTTTTAATGGCTTTATCAGGCGTATTAACCCGTACTTCGCCAAGTACGTAAGGTTTATTCTCTTCAATCTGGTAAGTAATTCTTACTTTTTGATTGTGCAGCGTCACCGAACTACTCACTTGGGCGTTGAAGTAACCCTTGGCATGAAGGTAGGCCAAAAAATGTTGCTCTGTGGTTGCTCTTTGTTGAGGGTCGTAAATGGTAGGCGGTTCTCCATAACGCATCAGTGCGTTGCCTTCTTTGAGGTATTTTTCTTGCTTTTTGAGCTTCTTGTCCCGCCTTTGTTGTAGGCGTTGTACCTCACGTTTGTCACTAACTGCTGCGGCTACCTTTGCCTCAAACTTGGCCTCTATTTGAGAGGTGCGCTGCTGGACGGTTGCCTCATTAAAACTACGCTGCCCGGTTTGGTACACCCACAACAAAAAGGGCACTCCCAGCCACGTGCTGTTAGGCCGCTGTTGACAGCACCGCGCTAGCGCTTGTTTACTTACTTTTTGGGTACCTTTAATCTGCTGTTTTTCCAATAAATACTCGTCCTCTTTTAAGAGGCGGGTAGTCACGCAGCCTGACAAAAAAAAGGTGGTACTAATAAGCAGATGTAGATAATATGCACGCCGCAAACCCAATTCCTTTTCAAAAGTTGTCCCATAAGCAAGCAAAATTCATAAAAAGCCTGCGCTTAAAGAAATATCGTCAGCAAGCAAATGCCTTTGTTGTAGAAGGTGTCAAAAACGTCCAACTACTGCTGGGTTCTCGCTACACCGTGCAGATGATCGTTGGGACACCTGCTTTTCTGAACACCCTCTCCCCCTTTGGGCAGTGTGATGCAGTCGTTTTAATGGCAGAAGAAGCCATATTGGCGACGCTGGGCACTTTTACTACCAACAAGACAGTCCTGGCAGTGGCCAATATGCCGTCTACACATGCATTGTTAGCTCCTCCTGGCGATACTTGGGGCTTGGTGTTGGATAATATTCGCGATCCAGGTAATCTGGGTACGATCGTGCGCGTGGCAGACTGGTACAACATTCCGGCATTGATTTGTTCCCCCAGCACCGTAGACTTGTACAACCCCAAAGTGTTGCATGCCAGTATGGGGTCATTTACACGCGTAAAGGTGCATTATACGCCCCTGCCTGCCTTTCTCAGCAGCACGTCTTGGCCCATCCTAGGCACCTTTACCACAGGCTACAACGTTCACTGCACCCCCCTGCCCTTCCCGGGCTTGATCGTCATTGGCAATGAGTCCCGAGGCATCAGCCCGGCAGTGCTGCCTTACATTCAGCAGCAGATAAGCATTCCGCGCTATGGCCAAGCCGAATCGCTCAATGCAGCCATGGCTACCGCCGTTGTGTGTGATAATTGGCAACGTCAGCAACTATGAAGAGTGGATATTTGCTACCTTGCAAGCCGTATGCGGATAACACCCACCCACATTGATACTAACGAAGATGCGCTACATTGGCGCGCTACGTAGCTTCCATATCACTGTAGCAATTATGGCCGTTTTATGGGCAGGCTGTAAGAATACAGACGACTATCCTCTCCCCAATGCTACACCTCATGATAGTGCATCCGCGTCTGACACAACAGAGGAAAGCAAAGAGAACATCGCTGAGCTCTCAAGAACAGATCCCAACAACGAAAAAAAAGATAGCCAAAAAGGAAGCATCGCTAAGAACTCAAACACAAGTTTAGACATCAGCTCCGTAGATGGCCAATCAGTAACGAATGAGGCAACTGAACCTCGTTATCAAGACGGACCTTTGATCGACCAGGAAGAGACAGAAGGAGAAGCCGGACAACCATTTCAGCTAGAAGCATTGATACAAGAAGTAAAGGAAGAAATACAGCTATTCCGTGCAGGACAGTACTTGAACTAACAAAAAGAAAAATCCCCACCACAGGCAGACATCATTGTCCAATGCTGCTATAGCCACATCCTTTGCATACAATCACTCAAAACTCCGCAAACAAAAAGGTATTTATTACCTTGCAGGAGTGTAAGGGAAGCCTAGTTTTTTTGTTCACAATGACCCAATGATGGTTGCAAGCAATTTCAATCATTACCAACTACACAACATAGGCCAAACGTACCATGCCTACCTATCCTGAACATCCCAAGCTAGACTTGGCCCAAACCGCCCAAACGATTAGCACTTTTTGGAAAAGCCACCACACTTTTCAGCGTTCCATCCAGCAACGAGATGGAAATCCTAACTTTACTTTTTATGAAGGCCCCCCCTCAGCCAATGGCAAACCGGGCATTCACCACGTACTATCACGTACCATCAAAGACATTTTTTGTCGGTACAAAACACAACAAGGCTTTCAAGTGCAGCGGAAAAGCGGTTGGGATACGCACGGACTGCCGGTGGAGCTGGCTGTAGAGAAGGCACTGGGTATTACCAAAGAGGATATTGGCACCAAAATCAGCATAACAGACTACAACGCACAGTGCCGCCAAGCAGTGCTGCAGTATAAGGAACAGTGGGACGCACTGACGGAACAGATGGGATATTGGCTGGATACAGACCAGCCTTATCTGACCTTTGACCGGGACTACATGGAGTCGCTCTGGCACTTACTCAAGCAATTGCATCAAAAGGGCCTACTCTACAAAGGATACACCATTCAGCCCTACTCGCCGGCCGCTGGCACGGGCCTGAGTGCCCACGAGCTCAACCAACCAGGCAGTTACAAACCTGTTAAGGACGTTTCAATCGTAGCACAATTCCAGGTAGCAGGCACAGCGCAAGACTATTTCTTGGCCTGGACCACTACCCCCTGGACATTGCCTGCGAACAGCGCCTTGGCAGTAGGCACACACATCGACTACGTGAAGGTGAGCACGTTTAACCCCTACACCTACCAGCCTGTGCAGGTCATTCTAGCCCAAGCAGTGGTTCAGCGTTATTTCCCAACGGAAGCAGCCAAGGACCCAGCTGCTTTTGCCCAATACCAAGCAGACAACACGCCCATCCCGTGGAAGATCGTAGCCCACTACAAAGGCAAAGACCTGATTGGAAAGACGTACACGCAACTTCTTCCTTACGTGACACCCAGTACACCCGCCTTTCGCGTTATTGCAGGAGATTTTGTAACGACCGAGGAGGGTACTGGCATCGTACACATTGCGCCTACATTTGGGGCTGATGATATGCGCGTAGCGCAACAGGCAAACATTCCGCCCATCATCGTGCAACGTGACGTCGATACAGCCTCCCCTATTGTAGACCGCCAAGGGCGCTTTGTAGCCGAAATTACCGACTTCGCTGGCCAATACGTCAAAGACGCATATGCACCGGAAGCAGTGCGTCAGCATCCCAACTATAAATCTGTGGATGTGTTATTGGCCATCAAGTTAAAAAAAGAGAACAAGGCCTTTCATGTGGTAAAGTACGAACATAGCTATCCCCACTGCTGGCGCACAGATAAGCCCATCTTGTATTATCCACTGGATGCTTGGTTTATCAAGACCACCGCCTTCAGAGACCGTCTCATAGCACTGAACAAAACCATTCATTGGCAACCAGCAAGCACAGGCACAGGCAGATTTGGGAACTGGTTAGAAAATCTGGTGGATTGGAACCTGAGTCGAGACAGATACTGGGGGACGCCCTTGCCCATTTGGCGCACCAAAGACCAAAAAGAAGAGAAATGTATTGGCTCAATAGAAGAGCTGCACCTGGAAGTAGAAAAAGCAGTGGCCGCAGGCTTAATGGAGGCTCCCCTACCAAAAGACATCGACCTACATCGCCCCTATGTAGATCACATTGTATTGGTGAGTCCTGCGGGGCAACCCATGTATCGCGAGCCTGATTTGGTAGATGTGTGGTTTGACTCTGGGGCCATGCCCTATGCCCAGTGGCACTATCCTTTTGATAATCAAGAAACCTTTACACAGCATTTCCCAGCCGACTTCATTGCAGAAGGGGTAGACCAAACCCGCGGGTGGTTTTTTACTTTACATGTCTTAGCAGTGTTGTTGTTCGACAGTGTAGCCTTTAAGCAAGTAGTAGCCAACGGCCTGGTCCTTGACAAACAAGGCCGAAAGATGTCCAAACGCTTGGGCAATTCTATAGACCCTTTTTCTATGATGGCTCAGTATGGCCCAGATGCGCTACGTTGGTACATGGTCAGCAATGCTAACCCTTGGGACAACCTCAAGTTCGATCCTCAGGGAATCACCGAGGTGACAAGGCGCTTTTTTTCCACCCTCCACAATACGTACAGTTTTTTTGCGCTGTATGCCAACATTGACCAGTTTGACCGAGCAGCTCCGCCCGTTCCTCTCGCCGTCCGGCCTGAAATTGATCGCTGGATACTTTCTCGCCTGCATAGTTTGATTCAGACCGTGACTGAAGCCTATGAAGCGTATGCTCCCACCCAAGCAGCACGGGCCATCCAAGATTTTGTGGTGGATGACCTGAGCAACTGGTATGTACGCCTGAATCGTAAGCGCTTTTGGAAAAGCGAGCATGGGCCTGATAAGCTGGCTGCCTACCAAACGCTATACACGTGCTTAACTACCGTGGCTAAGCTGGCTGCACCCATCGCTCCGTTTTATACTGAGAAGCTTTACCAGAACCTACACCACGAAGCCCATCAAAAGACAACGCTCTCTGTGCATCTGACAGACTTTCCGCAGGCTGAAGACAAGATCATCAACACAGCTTTGGAAAAGAAAGTACACCAGGCTCAAAAAATCGTCTCGCTGGTTCACTCGCTACGAAAAAAACACCAACTCAAAGTACGACAGCCGCTAGCCAGGCTCTTGCTTCCCATTGCCGATCCAGCTACTAAGGCCTACATCACCTCGCTCGAAGCCCTGATCATGGCCGAAGTTAACGTCAAGCACGTGACCTATATGGACGATACCACAGCCGTGGTGACCAAAAAGATCAAACCCAATTTCAAGGCTTTGGGCCAGCGCCACGGTGCACACATGCAAGTCCTTACACAGGCTATCGCCCAGCTGGCACAGGAAGACATTCAACGCCTGGAGCAAACGCAGCGCCTGAAGCTTGCTTTGCCGCTCTCCGACTCCAAGCCAGTCATACTACCCTCCTCCCAGGAGGAACCAGGGGTGGTCTTGACACTCAACGACGTCATCATTACCTCAGAAGACATTCCGGGGTGGGCTGTGGCCAGGGAAGGTGAGATCACGGTGGCCCTAGACATCACGCTCGACGACACCTTGCGCCAAGAGGGCATTGCCCGCGAGCTAGTCAACCGCCTCCAAAACCTGCGCAAAGACCAAGGACTAGCGGTGCAAGACAGAATCAAGATCGCCCTGGCACCTGGACATCCGTTCGTGGAAGCAGCTATACAACAGCACAAAGACTACATTTGTTGCGAGACTCAGGCTTTGGCAATGCATATCGTGGAAGCAATAGAAGATGGAACAACGTTCAATATGGATGGCTATGCGGTGAAGGCACAAGTAACAACTTATTGAGCAATCAGGTAGCTTTGCAGGCGCAAATACTTATACCACTATGTCCGCACAACCACCCCCTTCCACCTACACCGTTACCGCAGCGCTGCCCTATGCCAATGGTCCTATTCACATCGGACATTTGGCCGGCGTATACATCCCGGCAGACATCTATGTGCGGTACTTGCGTAGCCGTGGCCAACGTGCGTTGTTTATCAGCGGCTCAGACGAGCACGGCGTGCCAGTCACCATTCGGGCCCAGCAAGAAGGTGCTACGCCCCAACAAGTCGTAGATAAGTACCATGCACTGAACCAGCAGGCTTTTGCAGACTTTGGCATCAGCTTTGACATCTTTGCGCGTACTTCATCGGCACTGCACCACCAGACGGCTACCGACTTCTTTAAGACCTTGTATGACCAAGGCAGCCTCGAAGCCAAGGAAACTGAGCAATACTACGATCCCGTGCACAAGCAGTTTTTGGCCGACCGGTACATTCGTGGCACGTGCCCACATTGTGCCTACCAAGAGGCCTATGGTGACCAGTGTGAGTCGTGCGGGACGACCCTAAGTCCAGAGGAGCTACTGCAGCCGCGGTCTTCTTTGAGTGGCGCTACCTTGCAATTGAAAAGGACCCTACATTGGTACCTGCCGCTGGATCGACACGAAGCCTGGCTCAAGCGGTGGATCTTAGAAGAGCACCAAGAATGGAAAGCCAACGTGTATGGCCAGTGTAAATCTTGGCTAAACCAGGGCCTACGGCCACGAGCAGTGACACGCGACCTGGCTTGGGGGGTACCCGTGCCCCTACCAGATATGCAAGACAAGGTGCTCTACGTTTGGTTTGACGCGCCTATAGGTTATATCAGTGCCACCCAAGCATGGGCTGCTGCACATGGACAAGATTGGCAGACTTTTTGGCAAGCACCAGACACACAACTGGTGCATTTTGTAGGCAAAGACAACATCGTCTTTCACTGTATTATCTTCCCTGCCATGCTACAGGCACACGGTGGCTTCGTGCTGCCCACCAACGTCCCAGCCAATGAATTCTTGAACCTGGAAGGGGAAAAAATATCTACCTCTCGGAATTGGGCAGTGTGGCTGCATGAATACTTGGCTGACTTCCCAGACCAGCAGGATGTACTGCGGTACGTCTTGTGCATCAATGCGCCAGAGAACAAAGACAGCGACTTTAGCTGGCAAGATTTTCAGGCTAAAGCCAATAATGAGCTCGTGGCAGTGCTGGGCAATTTTGTCAACAGAACTTTGGTCTTGGTCCATAAGTGCTTCGGCGGTATAGTGCCTGAACGCAACACCATGACCCCTACAGAGCAATATCTAGCCACCTACCTACAGCAGCTGCCCCGTCAAGTAGGACAGGCCATCGAGCAATTCAAGTTCAAAGAGGGCTTACAGTTGTGCATGGACCTGGCTAGGGCCGGCAACAAGTACTTGGCAGACACGGAACCCTGGCACTTAATAAAAACGAACAAAGAGCAGGTAGGAACGGTCCTTCACATGGCCCTGCAACTAACAGCTAATCTTGCCATCTTACTGGAACCGTTTCTGCCTTTTACAAGCCATAAATTGAGGAAGATGCTGGGCATTATACCTTCTCAAGGTATCCTATGGGAAAAAGCAGGCAATCTGGCGCTAGTACGGCCAGGCGTGGTCCTACAAGCACCTACGCTGCTTTTTGAGAAAATCATGGACGAGCAGATCGAAATACAGAAACAAAAACTACGCAACATGTGTAAGCTGTAGGTAGAGTATTTTCGGCAAAGCACCATGAACGCCTCTTTTCCTCTCGTCTCGGTGGCGTTCCTTCTTGTCTACCACACAAAAAAGAACCCAAAAGGTCACCGCTTAGTGAGCGGAGGCTACCGTTTCCGCGCTCTCAGGCTCAAGTTTCCCTAACTCACCCGCTTTTAGTGTCCTCAAACACAAGAAAACTTACAAACCTTCCTCTTGAAATACTGACGCCCCTTATCTCTAGGCAGGTCTTTGCAATGAGAGCAGCGGTTTTGTGTGCTCCCTACACTAAACTGCCGCCTTGGTTTTGGGGGAGTGAAAAAATCTGCAGTTGCAGGGCCTTAAAGATCACCTACTGTCTGAGGCCTTTAAGGCCGAGTTTAGGTGGGATAGCACTG
>JBJORC010000040.1:0-11534 GCA_046049605.1 Bacteroidota bacterium | reverse complement strand
ATGGGTAGGTAATTTTTTGGCCGCGCTGATTTGGGCCTTTTGCTGCCTCAACTTTCGTAGAAAAGTACGCCTTCATGAAAATTATTATTGCGCATGAGAGCAATTGTTAAGACTCGACTAGTTATTATCCATTATGTTGAAAGAATTTTGAAGGGCATAGCAACTCTTGCATAGGGAAAGGAGAACACTCACCTTGCCGGTGTGGCCCTACTTTTTTTCTAGGATAGGACGAGAAAAGTAGGCAGAAAAATCAGCCGCTGCGGTTCTTCTGGCTAAAATCCTTGTCTACGGCCTAGGCCATCTAAACTCGTCCCTATGGTCCTCAAACAGTAGACGTCTCTTAACGGCCTTCGGCTGCGGATTTCTTAACGCCATCTGAATCAATGGCAGAATTTTAGTGCGGTGAGCACACGAAACTTCTGCTCTCAGCGCAAAGCTCCGCCTAGGGGGAAGGAATGTCAGCTTGGCGCCGTGTTAGGTGATAAGAGCGGAACTGGCTGAGCGCGTCGAAGGCGCGCGAGTTATCTGACTGTTTTATGTGGTAGACAACAAGGAATGCATCCCCGGCGGGGGGTATATCGCTTTGTTTGACGGCGCGCCCGTAAATGCGATCTTTCACGAAGGTGGGTCAAAAAGACATACACAATCAATAACTTGCTCCCCGAGCAGCTTCCTTTTTTAAGAATATTGTCTGTGTGGCAGACAATGTAGCGACAAATAATGCTCTCAAGACCCATTCCGAATTCTATTCTTCTTTGGTTACCATAGACTATTTCCATACATTTGAGGTCTTGAAATAGGGAGACGAACACCGTCCGATCAAAACCAAAACGCAATGCTGACCATACAACAATTAGTCAGAAACGGAAGAAAAAAACAAAGCAGTAAATCGAAGTCGCCCGCCTTGAATAGGTGCCCACAGCGCAAAGGAGTTTGCGTTAAAGTATATACTGCCACCCCCCGAAAGCCCAACTCAGCGATGAGGAAATTAGCTCGGGTAAGGCTCAGCAGTGGCAAGGAAGTACTGGCCTACATTCCTGGTGAAGGGCACAACCTGCAAGAGCACTCTATTGTGTTGGTCAGAGGTGGAGGCCCCAAAGACTTGGCCGGTGTGAAGTATACGATTATACGTGGCACGTTAGACACTGCCGGCGTAGCGGGAAGAAAACAAGGAAGGTCGAGGTATGGTGCTAAAGTACCTAAGTCTGGCGCTAAGAATCCGAAAAAATAAACTTTTAATAATACATTATAAGTGGCTGTTAGCATACTAGCAGCGAGAAATACAAAGCAAAAAGATGAGAAAAGGACAAGCAAAACAAAGACCTCTCTTACCTGATCCTAAGTACAAAGACCCACTCGTGACGAGGTTTGTAAACTCTCTCATGAAAGATGGCAAGAAAAACCTAGCCTATACTCTATTCTACGACGCCATCGATAGGATAGCAGAGAAGACAGAAGAAGGAGGGCTGGAAATATGGAAAAAGGCATTGAACAATGTGATTCCTTCCATTGAGGTAAAAAGAAGACGGGTAGGAGGTTCCACTTTTCAAATTCCTATCGAAGTGAGAGCTGGCCGCAAAATTTCCTTGGGTGTCAAATGGTTAATCAACTGCGCAAGAGCCAGAGGAGAAAAGACCATGACAGAAAGATTGGTGAATGAGACCATCGCTGCTTCTAAGGGAGAGGGCAATGCTGTCAAGAAGAAGAATGATATCCACAAGATGGCTGAGTCCAACCGAGCATTTTCACACTTTAGAATTAGGTAATGAGCAAGGATCTAAGCTGTTTGAGGAATATAGGCATCATGGCCCACATTGATGCTGGTAAGACAACGACTACAGAGCGGATTCTCTATTATACAGGACTTACCCACAAAATAGGTGAAGTACATGAGGGCGGCGCAGTGATGGACTGGATGGAGCAAGAGCAAGAGCGCGGCATTACCATCACCTCTGCAGCTACGACTACTTTCTGGAAGTATCCTACTTCTCAAGGAGAATCTACGGATGAAACTGAAGAATACAAAATAAATATCATCGACACGCCCGGCCACGTCGATTTTACGGTAGAAGTAGAGCGTTCTTTGCGCGTACTCGATGGTGCTGTTGCCCTTTTTTGTGCTGTGTCTGGTGTAGAGCCACAGTCAGAAACCGTATGGCGACAAGCAGATAAGTACCAGGTGCCTAGAGTATGCTTTGTCAATAAAATGGATAGGGCGGGGGCAGACTTCTTCCATGCTGTAACAGAAATTAGGGAAAAGCTGGGTGCTAATCCTGTACCGCTACAAATTCCTATTGGTAGCGAAGACAATTTCAAGGGTATCATTGACTTAATTACCAACCAAGCGATTATTTGGAATGAGGAAGACTTAGGCATGACGTATAAGGTTGTGCCCATTCCAGAAGATCTTCAAACCGTATCAGAAGAGTGGCGGCAAAAGTTGATAGAAAGTGTAGCAGAGTACGATGATGCCCTGTTAACAAAGTTTTTCGAGGATCCGAGCAGCATTACCAAAGAAGAAATGGTGGCTGCTATTCGCAAGGCCGTGATTGACCTTTCCTTCTCGCCTGTCCTTTGTGGATCATCTTTTAAAAACAAAGGGGTACAGGCACTCTTAGATGCAGTATGTTCGTACCTACCCTCGCCGATAGACTTGCCCCCTATACAGGGCACGAATCCTACAAATGAGCAAGTAGAAACTAGAAAGCCAGATACTCAAGAACCTTTTGCTGCACTTGCCTTTAAAATTGCTACCGATCCTTTTGTGGGCCGGTTGGCCTTTATGCGTGTTTATTCTGGCAATCTTGATGCTGGTTCTTATGTATACAACAATCGAACGGGCAAAAAAGAACGCATCTCTCGATTGATGCAAATGCACTCTAACAAACAAAATCCGATCGATAAAATTGAAGCAGGCGATATATGTGCTTGTGTAGGTTTTAAAGACATCAAGACCGGTGACACCCTCACAGATGAGAAGCACAAAATTGTATTGGAATCTATAACCTTCCCAGAGCCAGTCATTGGCTACTCCATCGAGCCCAAGACGCAGGCAGACATGGATAAAATGTCGATGGCCATCACCAAGCTTGTAGAAGAAGATCCTACTCTTAAGGTAGAAACCAACGAAGAGACCGGCCAGACTATTCTGAAAGGTATGGGCGAGCTGCACCTAGAAATCATTATTGAGCGTCTCAAGAGAGAGTTTAAGGTAGAAATAAACCAGGGTGCACCACAAGTAGCCTATAAGGAGGCCATCACTGCCAATGTAGAACACAAAGAAGTGTACAAGAAGCAGACAGGTGGCAGAGGTAAATTTGCAGACATTTCCTTTGAGCTGGGCCCTAGAGAAGATGAAAAGCTTGGTTTAGAATTCGTCAACGAAATTGTGGGAGGTGTTATTCCTAGAGAATTTATTCCTTCTATCCAAAAAGGTTTTGCAGCAGCCATGGTCAACGGGCCTTTAGCTAGTTACCCTGTAGAAGCCATGAAGGTGAGGCTATTTCATGGTTCTTTCCATGAGGTAGATTCGGATGCGCTCTCTTTTGAATTGGCAGCCAGAATAGGTTATAAAGAAGCCGCCAAGAAAGCTCATCCAGTACTTATGGAGCCTATCATGGCTGTAGAAGTGGTTACTCCTGATGAATTTACAGGGGCTGTTACGGGGGACTTGAACAGACGTAGGGGCCTCATGAAAGGTATAGAAGCCAAAAGAGGTGTGCAAATTGTTAAGGCAGATGTACCTCTGGTAGCACTCTTCGGGTATGTGACAGACTTGCGTACCATCACCTCAGGGCGTGCAGCAGCCACTCTAACCTTCTCGCACTATGAGAAAGTGCCTAAAAATCTAGCAGAGAGCATCATAGAAAAAACGAAAGGAACAGCAGCAAAATAACCGATCTATGAATCAGAAAATACGTATCAAACTCAAGTCTTATGACCACAATTTGATCGACAAGTCTTCGGAGAAAATTGTCAAAGCTGTGAAGGCTACAGGAGCTATTGTGATCGGTCCTGTGCCGTTACCTAGCAAAAAAGAAATCTATACAGTGCTCAGGTCTCCCCACGTAAGCAAAAAATCTAGAGAGCAATTTCAATATGCCACTTATAAAAGGCTCATAGATATTTACTCCAATAGTTCCAAGGCGGTAGATGCTTTGATGAAACTAGAATTACCCAGTGGTGTAGAGGTAGAAATTAAAGCCTAGCACTTACCCGAAGCAGTGTGGCTTAAAACCTTAAAACGCCTTAGTAACCTTTGCACGATTACGGGAATTCCGCCTTCGGAAAAATGCTGTTAAGCAAGCCGAACGAGCAGGGTGTTAAGGCTCATCTACTGTCTGAGGATCTCAGGGGCAATTTGAAATGGGGTAGGAACTTTTTCAACAACGTCTGACCTTTTCGTTTTAGAAAAAAAAATAACAGCCAGCCAGCCGGTGGGCAATCACGCCTGTGTACAATACAAATGATGTGGTAAACAATAGTGCTTCATGAGAAGTGCAGATTCTCTCACTCTTGCATCGCTCAATTATCTTTTTCTTTCCGAGCTCTTGTCATTTCTTTTTTTCCAGGTGGTCCAGGAAGTGATTCTACGTGCATACCTAGCTGTTTTAGATCGCGCTTGAGTTTTCCTTTTGCGCAATAAGTGACCATAATCCCATGATGTTTCATCATGTGATACACTTTTTGAAGCAAAGCAAAGGACCACATAGCAGGCTGTTTGTTAGGTGAGAATGCGTCGAAATAGACAATGTCAAAGGTATTGGGTGGAGCAGAAAAATCTTGAAGAGAGCAATGACTTTTCTCGAGCAGGAAATGATCGGATAGTTTACAGGAAGATGTGGCTGCCTCCTGATGTAGCTTTTCAAAAGTTGCTTTTAAGTCTTGATAGGTTATAGGGCAGCCTGTCTTTTGGGTAAGCTTTGCTGTGTAGTTAAAGCGCTGTATATACTCCCAGGAGATAGGAAACGGCTCCAAGCCAGTATAGGCTATGTGTATGTGCTTTGTTGATAATGCCAGGTAGGTGAGTAGCACATTCAATCCGGTTCCTAGCCCTACTTCTAGGATGTTAATACTGGATGGAGCTTGATTATTTAGCCAATGCAGCAGACCATGGTGAATAAAAACATGCTTTGACTCCTGGATGGCGCCATGTGTAGAATGATAAGTTTCATCCAGTTCAGGCATCCATAAGCTATGTGATCCGTCCTTAGTAAGGATTAATTGAGGTGTTGAGTCCTGTGCATGCATGGTCTTCTCTACAACACCCAAAGCTGCGGTGATCGATTAGTCTTGACGTTGGTAGTAGATAGTAGAACAATTGTTAGTATCGAGGACACATTGTGCCGTACGCAGTATCTCTTCTGAGGTAACCTTGCCTATGCTTGTAGCTTCTTGGTTCACCAGGTTGGTATCTCCCAACACAGTAGCCATGGCTAGTTCTTGCGCTCGATAGAGCAAGTCTACTTCCGAAAATACCCGATGTGCTTCGGCTTGGTTTTTTACCTTCTCCAGCTCTTGGGTGGTTACTGGCTGACGCTGTAGGGCCGTAGTAATAGCTTGTATCGCTTCCTCTGCCGCTTCAAAAGAAATACCATTGTTGAGACTGCCACTGATGATGCATAAGCCTGGATCAGTAGTTTCAGTGGTATATGCCCCGATCGTATTGAAATACTGTTTTGTATCGACCAGTTGCTCATACAATCTGGAAGACTTACCTCCTCCCAAAATGTCAGCCATTAACTCAACCGTATGGTAGTCTTGGGACAACCTGCCTGGCATGTGATAGGCTTTGTAAAGGGCATTCAAAGGAACATCAGCGGTTATTTGAAGGCTGCTGGGGGACGTCTGCGTAGGCTCTTGGGGCAAAACTCTCTGATAAGTTGTGCCGGCAGGAATAGGGGAAAACCATTTTTCACTCAGCTTTTTGACTGCAGGGTATTGCACGGCTCCTGCTACGACCAGCACGGCATTGTTAGGCACGTAAAACTTGTAGAAGAAAGCTTTTACTTCTTCCATCGTAGCGTTTTCGATATGGTCAATTTCTTTGCCAATAGTAGGCCAGCGGTAAGGGTGCTGGGTGTAGGCCAAGTCGCACAATTTAAGCCATACATCGCCATAAGGCTGATTGAGATACCGTTCCTTAAACTCCTCGATCACTACTTTTTGTTGTACTGCCAAGACCTTGGGAGCAAATGAAAGCTCCAACATGCGGTCTGATTCGACCCAGAACGCAGTTTCAAGATTAGCAGCAGGCAGGGTACAGTAGTAGTTGGTGACATCAGGGGTTGTGTAAGCATTGTTGTCGCCCCCCACTTGCTGAAGTGCCTTGTCGTAAGCAGGAATATGTCTAGACCCTCCAAACATCAAATGCTCGAAAAGATGTGCAAAGCCTGTTTTGTTGGGTGCCTCATCGCGAGAGCCTACGTCATACATGATGTTGACGGCAGCAACGGCACTATTGGGGTCTTCATGGAAAATGACCCGCAGACCATTGTCTAGGGTAAAGCTTTCAAAGTCGATCATAATCGTCTATGCATACAAGTGAGGTACACAAGTTACACCTATTTTATTTTTGCAGAATAGGTGAGGGTTGCATCCTCAAGGTTGGCACCAATTGACCTGATTACTCAGCGTCAAGCGCATTCATACTGTTGGTCTTTGGCATATTTCTGTTAAAATTTGAAATTTTAATTTTTTTTATTAAAATTGTTCGCTTTACGGTGAAATCAAGCTAGTGAGGTGCACAAAATCGACAATTTTTTTAAAACCCTTATGAAAATGAAAAAAAATCTACTTGGTGTAGTACTTGTACTACTGTTTGTTACGAATGTTTGTAGCGCGAAAAGTTTTTTAGATCAAAATAAAATGAAGTATGGGGTAGTGCTGAAGCCGCATCTTTCTGGTATAGATACACTAAGTTTCGTGGACAGCACAGTTTTTGCTCCTGCTATAGAATTTTTCGACGAATTCAGGCTAAGTAGTGTAGTAGGTCTTCGTGTTTCCTTAGAATACGCTTACCGAGGGGGCCAGGTTTTTGTAGATGAGGAATCTTCTATCAGCCAAAAGATGCCTGATGGGCTAGTACCCCGGTTGGGTAGAGCTAAAGCTTTGTTTCGCACGGAGGAAGTCCAGCTAGCCGCTACGCCCAGATTTTACCTAGGGGGGGATGAAGAATTCAGTATTTTTGTTGGACCATACCTAAGTCGCATACGTGCTGCCAAGCTGCAATTATCTTTGAATAATCAGGTTACGGATACCGATCTCTTGGCCGAAGAAAATGGAAAAGATGAAACCATCTCAAGACTAGACTACGGGATTGTGATGGGTTTGGACTATGAGTTCGACTCTGGTGTGACCTTGGGTTGTTCTTACAGTGTAGGGCTTAAGAACATCCTTCCAAAAATTATGTCCCCGGTGTCTGCAAAAAAATTCTCAGGTGGGTTAATCCTAGGTTACAACTTTGCCAAGCTTTTCAACTAGCATAAGTTCATCAATCTAATATAAAGGCTACCCGTGGGTAGCCTTTATATTTTCCTGCTATCTACCAAGCTATGAGGCCCCGCTTGGGGGTATGCAGAATCATTGGTACTTTAGGTACTCCAAAGCAAGCCAAGCATGACCCACGACCCTCCTCCTGAAGCAACACTACAAAACAAGGCAAGAAAGCCAGACTGGCTGCGGGTGAAGCTGCCAGTTGGCAAAGAATACACCAAGGTGCGTACTATTGTGGACCAGTATAAGCTCCACACCATCTGTACCAGCGGCAACTGCCCCAATATGGGAGAATGTTGGGGAGCAGGCACTGCCACGTTCATGATCTTAGGGAATGTTTGTACGCGTAGCTGCGCCTTCTGTGCAGTAGCCACAGGTAGGCCTTCTGAATATGACACAGAAGAACCCAAGCGAGTAGCGGAAGCCATCCGGCTGATGGGGGTCAAGCATGCAGTCATTACTTCTGTCAACCGTGATGAGCTGCCAGATAGAGGCGCAGAGATCTGGTTTCAGACGATCCAGGAAGTCAAAAAGCTGTGCCCTGCTACGACCATTGAAACGTTGATCCCAGACGTAAAAGGAACCTGGGAAGCCCTGTATAGAATGATTGAGGCAGGCCAGGAAGTAGTGTCTCACAATTTAGAAACCGTGGAGGGGCTTTACCGTAAAGTGAGACCCCAAGCCAAGTATGCTCGGAGTTTGGCGCAGCTTAGGCTGACCAAAGAATATGGAAAAAGAACCAAGTCAGGCATTATGCTGGGGCTAGGAGAAACCGATGGCGAGGTCTATAAAACGATGGATGATCTTGTAGATCATGGCCTTGATATTCTCACCATAGGCCAGTACTTACAGCCTACTCCACTGCATCTAGAAGTGGTGGAGTATGTGCATCCTGCTAAGTTTGCGCACTTCAAAGAGGAGGGCTTAAGGAGAGGCCTAAAATATGTAGAAGCAGGTCCTTTGGTGCGGTCTTCGTACCGGGCAGAAAGACACGTACATGTCTAAGTATTTTGCTAATGTACCTCAAGACCGTTTGAAAAAAAGTGAGAAAGGCCCTTGTACTCAGTCAACGACAAGCAAAAAATCACTGCGTGAGTTCAATCTCCTCTCCGTGCTTGTTGAAGAATTTGAATTCGGTGACACCTATGGAGGAATCCTCTAAAAGTTTTACCCACTTTTTGTATTGCATCAGCCATTTTAATCTTTTCGATGGGAATCCCGAGGTGAAATAGGCGTACAGATAGGGGTGTACAAAGAGTGTTATGCCTTGTTCATTTTGAGTTTCCAATACTAACTGAAGGTTTCTTTCAATCTGTTCGGCCACTGCGATGGAGGCATCTATTTTACCTGTTCCTGCGCAGGCAGGGCACTGCTCTTGGGTCACGATATTCATCTCTGGCCTTACGCGCTGGCGTGTAAGCTGCATAAGCCCAAACCTGGAGAGGGGTAGTACAGTTGTCTTAGAGCGGTCCTCTTTTAAGTACTCTTTCATCTTTTGATAGAGCTCTCGCTTGTTCTCAGGGCTTTTCATGTCGATGAAATCCACGACAATGATTCCCCCCATATCTCTCAATCTAAGCTGTCGTGCTACTTCCTTGGCAGCATCCAGATTCACGTGCAACACCATCTCCTCTTGGTCTTCTGCTGCAGTAGTCTTGTTGCCACTATTCACATCTACCACATGCATGGCTTCCGTATGCTCAATAATTAGATAACCCCCACTTGCCATGTTGACCGTCTGGCCAAAAAGAATCTTGAGCTGCTTCTCTATTCCGAAATGTTCAAATATTTTGGTTTTTCCCTGGTAGTGTCTGACGATTTTCTCTTTCTCAGGGGCAATTTTTTTGGTGTACTGCTTGATTTCATCATACGCTTCCTTGTCATCAACAACAATGTTATCAAAAGACTCGTTGAGCATGTCTCTCAGAATGGAAGAAGCTCGGTTTATTTCCCCTATGATTTTTTCTTTCGGAATTGCATTTTTGAGCTTATCAACCCCTGCTTCCCACTTTCCAAGCAGGTCTCTAAGGTCTTTGTCTAACTCAATTGCCTCCTTCCCTTCTGCGGCTGTTCTGACAATGACACCAAAGTTTTGGGGTTTGATAGAGGTAATCAGTCGCATAAGCCTATTCCTCTCTTCGCTGCTGGTAATTCTTTTAGAAAGGTTGACCGTGTTGATAAAAGGCACAAGGATCATGTACCTGCCTGCAATGGCAGGCTCAGCGGATAGTCGGGGCCCCTTGTTAGAAATAGGCTCTTTAACGACCTGTACAAGGATATGCTGGTTTCTATAGAGTACCCCGGAGATTTTTCCCAGCTTGTCTATAGGCGGTTCAATATTGAACTGACTCAAACCACGGCCTGAATACCCCCCCTTTTTAACAAGCTGAACAAACTTATTGAGGGAATTAAATTGTGGGCCTAAGTCAGAGTAATGCAGAAAAGCATCTTTCTTGTACCCTATGTCAATGAAGCTGGCATTTAGGCTAGGGGTAATCTTCTTGAGAGTACCCAAATAGACATCTCCGACGGTAAAATTATTATCCTTTTCGTCTACGTGATATTCAAGCAGCCCTCCATCTTTCAGAAGTGCTATCCGAAAGCCACTTTGCGTAGCATTAATAACCAGTTCGTTAGCCAATCTTCCAAATGTTATGTTTAACTAAAATGGATAAACAATTGAAAATAGTGTGGGAAACACGTAAAAAACACACTGAAGGAAAAAACCGTTGATGCTTTTACTTCTTTTTGTGTCTGTTCATCCGCAAACGCTTTTTGCGTTTATGGGTCGCTATTTTATGTCTCTTCCTTTTTTTACCACAAGGCATGTTGGTAGTTATTTTTTAATTTTTTATTGTAGTGTGCCGTGCGACGAGTTTTCTGAGGACAACGGGGCGAAGGGTGCGTGCTAGTGCTTAGCTCATTTTCTTCTTAACAACAACCCAACAGTCACCCTCCTAGAACCTGCTTAGCTGATTATAGTGTCTCACTACATATATCCACAGCGCCACCAATTTAACATTTTTTTTCGGATTCTTACCCTGAGCAATGGCTCACTCCCCACGATGCCCTGGCTTTACCTTTTTTATGGTCGCTCATGAAATATCCATGCACTGAGGTGTATTCGGTAGCTAGTGCGTCATTACTACGACGCACTAAGCAGCACTCACTACCACATAAGTAGACAATTAGGCTGCTCCTAAATGCTATCCTTCACACTTTCCCTGATCTTGTCTAAAAAAGCTTTAGATGGCTTAAAGCTAGGTATATAGTGCTCTTCAATAATGAGTGCTGTATTTTGAGATATGTTTCTGGCCACTTTTCTGGCTCTTTTCTTATTCAAGAAACTTCCAAATCCTCTAAAGTGAACCTTTTCTCTTTTAGCCATAGCACGCTCAATGGTTTGAAAAAGCACCTCTATAGTAAGTTGAACGTCCGATCTACTGATACCAGTTCTGTTGGCAATTTCCAAAATAACTTCTGATTTGATCACGTTTTTTGGGGTTAAGGCGATGAATAATTTATACTGCGCTAAATTTTAGTGGCCGTATACGCACGCTCATTTTGTTTGGCTGCTATATGCGTGGTCTTTTGATGAAATAGCGCCTCTGTTTTTTTGTAGCCAAATGTTACGCCTGGATTTTTAAATAAGTCAGCTGAACTACCCATCTTCACTACATTCGTAGTAATTCCTCGCCCATCGATAAGTACATGACGTTAGAGAGCACGTAACCTCAAATCAGCGCATTTTAGCAGGCGACATATCAGACGATTTGAGACCTTTGCATGGTGTAGGATGCTCTAAACGCCTATTTTTTGGGTTAACGAGAAAAATTTCAGTACAATACTTTGAGCTTATACCACTGTTTTGGCATAAACTAAGGAACCTGCTATCCAGATTCAAAGGTTGAGAATGACATGAGACCTTTGCACAATCTACCCAGTTTCTCTCTTCTGACTCTGGAGGCACTTTTTTTAGGGGTTTAGGTTCCCTAACTCCCTCTTTTGGGGGAGTTAAGTGCTCTTGGGAGCACTTTCCC
>JBJORC010000039.1:0-8880 GCA_046049605.1 Bacteroidota bacterium | reverse complement strand
AGTAGGCACATCCCGGTACTGATTTGATGCAAGCATTTGCTCTTTCTTGTTTTTCTGCTAACATCTACCCTTACAAAACTGTCTGTTACTTGCTTTTTGATCATGAAATAGGGGGTTAATGTCTTGAAGTCCAATATACACAGGATTACTAAAGCTTTCCAAAATTACAATACACCGTGCAAAGGTCACAACTTAAGATTGTTGCAAAAGTATTTGTAGATTCAAAGTAAGTGTAGCAGAGCCGATAGTCGGTAAACAAGCTGTTACCGTCCCTATTCTATTGCGTCACTCACTGCAAACCCATACCCGTATGCCTATTAAAACTTCTCAACCCTTAAGCTACACAAGTTACTACGTGGAGAAGAGGAAGACCAAGCGCGTCTTTCTTAAGCAGATAGCCCAACTCATCCATTGGGAGCCTGTTACTAGCGTGCTGGAAAAGTATTATCTCACAGGACAGGCAGCCCAAGGCAGAAAAGCCTATCCAGCGCTAGTACTCTTGAAGATGACCTTACTGCAGACCTGGTATAATCTCAGTGACTACGGGGTAGAAGGACAAGTCCATGGCGCCCTAAAAGTGAAAAAATGAACGACTGTAAGGGCTAATAGGCCTCTTGAAGGAGTCCAATAGGCCCAAAAAGGTGTGTGAAGGGCTCAATATGCCTCCCAAAAAGAGTATGACACAACCAGCAACTATTTTGCAATAGTCTCAGAAAGATTACTCATCAGAACCATAGTATAGATGCTGGTGATTAAATTTGGCAAAGAGCGCGGTGTGGGAAAGCGTAAGCCTTGATCTCATTCTGCGATGTCAGATTTTCAATATGCTTGAGCAAATCAAAAAACTGCGTGCCGAGATTGAGCATTTCCAAGCCAAAAACCAAGCAACACTAGAAGAATTTCGCCAGAAGTTTATCGCCAAAAAGGGCGTCTTGGCAATGCTTTTTGTTGGCTTGAAAAAGGTTGAACCAGGCGAGAAAAAAGAATTAGGGCTGATACTTAATGAGCTTAAAAGCACTGCCCAAGAGAAATTCAAGTTGCTTATTGAACAGGTAAATACAGCCAGTCAGACAACAGAACAGCTAGCAGAAGACCTAACACTACCACCGCCTTCCGGTATGTTAGGTACATTACACCCCCTAACAAGCATTGGCAACGACATTATAGTGCTATTCGAAAAAATAGGCTTTAATATTTCTGAAGGACCAGAAATTGAAGATGACTGGCATAACTTCACGGCCCTCAATTTTCCTGATAACCACCCAGCACGGGACATGCAGGATACTTTTTTTGTTGCTGCTCACCGTTCTTTGAGAACGCATACTTCTTCAGTACAGGTTCGGGTGATGGAGGGTCGGCCGTTGCCTATACGTACTATTGCGGCAGGAAGAGTTTTCAGGAATGAAGCTATTTCTGCGCGTGCTCACTGTATGTTCCATCAGATAGAAGGACTATACATCAACCAAGATGTAAGCTTTGCCGAGCTCAAAGAAACCTTACTTTATTTTGTAAAAGAGCTGTTTGGTAGTAATACCAAGCTACGTTTTAGGCCGTCCTATTTTCCTTTCACAGAGCCTAGTGCAGAACTGGATATCGATTGTAGAATTTGTAGGGGCAAGGGCTGCAATATTTGTAAGTATACAGGCTGGGTAGAGATCATGGGGGCAGGCATGGTAGATCCTCAAGTATTGACCAACTGCAACATTGATCCGGAAGTGTATACAGGCTTCGCTTTTGGCATGGGCATTGAGCGCATTGCCATGCTGCAGTACCAGATCAACGACTTACGCTTGTTTACGGAAAATGATATGAGCTTTCTGAAGCAGTTTTGAGCCTGTAATTCACTTATTTTTATCTTACTTTTGGGGTTCATACTAAACTAGTAAGCAATGACAGGAACGGTGACTTTTTCCATGATCAAACCCGATGCAGTAAAAGACAACCACATTGGGGCCATTATTAACATGATAGAACAAGCTGGTTTCAGCATCCAAGCTATGAAGCTTGTCCACCTCACCTCCAAAACCGCGGGCCTATTCTACCAGGTACACAAAGATCGTCCTTTTTATGAGCAGATGTGCCGATCCATGTCTGCAGGGCCTGTAATAGCTATGGTATTGGAAAAAGAAAATGCGGTCGCTGACTTTAGAGAACTCATTGGCGCTACAGACCCTGCTCAAGCCATGGTAGGAACCATCCGAGAAAGATTTGGTAAATCTATCGAAGCCAACGTTGTACATGGTTCTGATGCAGATGAAACAGCTATCGTAGAAGCCCAGTTCTTTTTCCCTGAAATCAATTCATAAGCAAGCTTAATCCTAACTTATAAAAAAAAGAAGCAGTTTACTACGCACGGACTTCTCTGGCAGAGGATACTCTTTTGATCCAACGGGGCAGGTAAACAGCACCAAGAACAAGGTAGAAGTAATAAGTAAGCACCCGCCAAAGCACACCGGTAATCAGTGTATACTCTCCTAAAACAGCTTTATGAAGCTGTTTATAAAAGAATTCTGCGGTACCACTACTGCCCGGCGTAGGAGAAACCAACATGATGGTCCACATGATGACTTGCTTACCTAAGATGACGAGGTGGTCTACAAAGTCTATATGCACATAAGCAGCAATGATCAGATTGACAATCAGATAGCGTGCCACCCAGGTCACTAAAGTGGTAGCCCCAACTTTTAGCCAGTAAGAAAGTGGTTCACCTTGTAGGGTCTGCGATGCCAGGATAAGCTCATCGCCATGTCTATGGGCAGCCTGTTGCCATCGTTTCAAAAATCCAATACTAGTGATCTTTAATAAGATCCACCTGAACAGCTTGGGCCGTACAAATATGGCCAAAAGCATCATGAATGTGTAAGTGGATACCGCGGCATGACTGGACCAGAACAGAAATTTGAGACTGCTGCCCAGCTTGTTTTCCAAGACAGAGATGTCTGCAAATATGGAATCATAGACCCCAAAAAAACCCAACGAAGTCACCCCAATAAAAAACAGGTTGTCAAAAATAGAGGTGACGATCACATAGGCTAGCGACCTACCTAGATTCATCCCTTCCTTGAGTAGTAAGAAAATAGCCACTAGACCTCCTCCCGCTACAGAAGGGGTAACAGCCGAGGAGAACTCCCAGAGTACAATGATGTAAAAGCTGCTCAGCCAGCTCAGGTCGGCATTTGTCAGTACTCTGATTCGGTACATATAACCTAAATCACGCACTATAGCTACCAAGAAGACCAAGAACAGGTAACGCCAGTCGGCTTGGCCAATAAGGCTGAGAGTAGCTAGGCTGCAATTATCATCACTGACAAATAGATAAAGGGCAACACTGATGCCCAGTACAACAGGAAGCAATATTTTGTTGACATTCAGCGTTTTAAATACTTCTTCCGAACGTGGCTTCATGCTGTCATGGTTGCTTTTGGTGGAAGTTATGCCTTGACTTGGGGCACTCTGAAATAGTTGGAGTCTTTGCTAGGCGCATTAGCCAACCCTTTGTCGTGCGCCAGGGGTTTCTGCGGGATGTCTTCTTGGAAAATATTGTGCTCCAACGCCATGGTGACAAGTGGATTTATACCAGCGGTGTCTACTTCCTTCAGTTTTTCAGTCCAAGTAACAATTTTGTTCAAGTCTTCGAGTAGAACCGCTTCATTGTGCGCATCTACCTCAAGCTGGGCCAAGTGGGCCAGCTTGAGGAGCAAAGGCTTGTCTATCTTCACAGCGAGATATTTTTTACGGTTCCAATGCACGACCGTTATCAGTTACCAGGTTAATAAAATCACAACCTTGCGCCGCAACAGCGTAAATCTCCCAGAGGCGCAGAGCTGCGAATATGCCATGTATACTTCACAATTCATAACCTGTGCCTTATGCTAGGTGCCTTCCCTGATCCATTCTGATCAGGGCTTGGTCGGCCCTGACCTGTTGCATGATGGCAGCACTGCTTTTGCCCTTGGCATCTGTGATGAATACCTGGCCAAAGTGCTGCTGTACTATAAGTTGGACTAACCGATCAATGCGTTGCTCATCTAGATTGTCAAAAATATCGTCCAAGAGCAGTAGCGGTTTTAGCTGCAGGGCTTTGTGCATGCACTCAAATTGTGCTAGTCGCAATGCAATGATGAACGATTTTTGCTGTCCTTGGGAGCCTATCTTTTTCAGGGGATGGCCATTCAGAAGAAAATGTACTTCATCTCGATGGGCGCCCTGGGTAGTACGTTGTAGGGCCAGATCTTGCTGTAAGCTATTGCGAAATTTTTGTTCAAAATCAGGAGAGGCTACTTCTGAGTCATAGACCAACCGTACCTCTTCGGAGGCAGCCACAAAGTATTGATAGTACTTTTGAAAGCTCGGTGCAAACACTTGGATAAAAGCTGTGCGGGCCATAAACAGGTGCTTGCCCAATGGCAGCAGCCGACGCTCATAAGAGGCCAGCAAATCCTGGTCCAGTTGCCCTGCTCCTTGGTACAGTCGCAATAGGCTATTGCGTTGTTTTAATAGGTGTTGGTATTGCAGGAAGGCGTTCAAGTAGGTCCTGTCTAACTGACAAAGGAGCATGTCAAAAAACTTTCTTCTGCCCTCTCTCCCCCCACGTACCAGATCCATATCATACGGTGTTGTCAACACAATCGGAAAAAGCCCAATGTGGTCACGTAACTTTTCATAAGGCTTGTCATTGCTTTTGAAGTGCTTGCCGCCATGCTTCTGAAAGATGCATTGTACAGTATCAGGCTTGTTATATTTTACAAAGTGCCCCTCCACAGCAAAGGCCTCATGGCCATGCTGGATGTTCTGGGTGTCTATGGTATTAAAAGCACTTTTGGTCAAAGAAAGGTAGTGGATGCTATCCAAGAGTGTGGTCTTACCTGCTCCATTAGGGCCTACGATAAAGTTCAGTTGGTTTGCAAAAGTCAGCTCGACGGCGGTGTGGTTTTTGAAGTGTGCGCACCGCATTTTTCTAAGCAGCATAAGTTCCTTTTTGGATGTTTTTGGTTAGCTTCGCGCTCGTCTATTGCCATTATATGGATCGTATGGAGATAATAACGGACCTTGCTACCGCGAGGCCGCTAGCTAAGCCGAAAGTAAAGTTGCCAGAAGACTTTTCAAAAGAGACCTATCTGTTCTGGTACGAACGGATGCTGCTCATGCGGAAATTTGAGGAAAAGGCTGGTCAGTTGTATGGACAACAGAAAATCAAAGGATTTTGTCACTTGTACAATGGACAGGAGGCCTGCATTGCCGGTGCAGTCACTGCCCTGGAAAAAGAAGACAAGTACATCACTGCTTACCGTGATCATGCGCACCCTATTGCGCTAGGCACACCTCCTCAGTACATCATGGCAGAGCTGTTTGCCAAGGCCACCGGCATCTCAAAAGGCAAAGGCGGTTCCATGCACATGTTTGATAAAGAGCATCATTTTTTTGGCGGACATGGTATTGTAGGCGGACAAATTCCCCTGGGTGTGGGCATTGCTTTTGCAGAGAAATACAAGAAGACAACCAGCCTGTGCATCACTTTTATGGGGGATGGCGCCGTACGCCAAGGGGCTTTTCACGAAGCGCTGAACTTGGCCATGCTCTACCAGCTGCCAGTCATTTTTGCCATTGAAAACAATGGCTACTCCATGGGTACTTCTGTACAACGGAGTTCCAACGTCACAGAACTTTACAAACTGGGCGCTGCCTATGATATGCCTGCTGAATCTGTAGACGGGATGGATGTAACCGCAGTGCACCGTGCCGTCGCTAAAGCTGCTAAAAAGGCCAGAAAGGGCGTACCCAGTTTATTAGAGCTCAAAACCTACCGTTACAAAGGCCATTCTATCTCTGACCCAGCCAAGTACCGTACCAAAGAAGAAGTGGAGGCCTACAAGCAAAAAGGTCCTATTGAAAGGGTACGCACTACGATCTTGGCAAATCAGATGGCCGACGAAGAGGCCTTGGGCAGGATTGACCAACGGGTAAAACAACAGGTTTCCGATGCTGTGGCCTTCGCCGATGCTGCCGCGTCTCCTCAGCCAGCAGCAACTTACGAAGATGTATATGCCCAAAAAGACTATCCGTTTCTGAAAAGTTGACCACTTCACTAGTCCTTAAACTATTATGGATCAAAAATCCGTCAAACCGCTTCCAGCAGCTACCGATAATATCCAGCAAATGGCAATGCGTATAAAAAAATACCAACGGCGCTTGTACACAGTAGGCCTACTTGTTATCACGTGCACCAGTGGGGTTTTACTTTTTAAGTATTACCAACGCCAACAAAACGACGTAGCTCAAAGCGAGATGTTTCAGGCTGTCTACTATTTTGAAAAAGAAGCGTTTGACAAGGCCCTACACGGTGATGGGACATGTGCAGGCTTTCTAGACATTATCAAGGAGCATCGCTTCACGCAGGCTGCTAACCTCGCTCATTTTTACATTGGGGTAAGCTGCATGCACCAAAAGGATTACACAAAAGCAGTTCAGCATCTTACAAAGTTCAGCTCCAAAGACTTGCTACTTCAAGCTCGGGCCTGGGCGCTCATAGGCGATGCCCTCACAATACAAAAAGCATACAAAAAAGCTGTCCAATACTATATAAAAGCTGCTAATCACCGACCTAACAAAGTATTTACACCCATCTACCTGATCAAAGCCGCACTGGCCTATGAGGCCAACGCGGATTGTAAAGCAGCACTAGGTTGCTATCAACGCATTGTACAGGAATTTCCAGAGGCAACACAGTATGGAGAAGCCTCTAAACATGTAGCAAGACTCAAGGAGATCAACGCGAGGCGTCAGCAATAATATAAGCAGCCAATTACTCCATTAACATGTGTGGCATCATTGCTTACGTAGGGCACCAAGAAGTATCTCCTATCCTCTTAAAAGGACTGAAAAGACTAGAATACAGAGGCTATGATAGCGCAGGAATTGCGCTTCTAGATGGGGTTCTTAAAGTGTACAAGAAGGTAGGCAGAGTCAGTGATCTGGAAAGTTTTGTGGCCAACAAGCACCTAAAAGGCCATGTTGGTATTGGACATACACGCTGGGCTACGCATGGCGCACCTAGTGATGTCAATGCCCATCCTCAGGTAGCTGCTTCAGGCAAGCTTGCCATTGTACATAACGGTATTATTGAGAACTACGGCGTGCTCAAACAAGACCTTCTGAACAAAGGCTATATCTTTAAGAGTGAAACGGACACCGAAGTCTTGGCTCATTTTATTGAAGATGTACAACAGTGTAATCAGTGTACCCTAGAAAAGGCAGTTAGGTTAGCGCTTACCAAGGTTGTAGGTGCCTATGCCCTTGTTATTTTATCTGAAGACCTTCCCAACACACTCATTGCGGCTCGCAAAGGCAGCCCTATGGTAATTGGTATAGGGAAAGATGAGTTTTTTATTGCCTCGGATGCAACGCCCATCGCGGAATATACAGATCAAGTAATCTTCATCAATGACCATGAAATTGCCATCATACAGGACAACCAAATTTTGATGAAAAACATCAAGGATGTACCCCTAACACCTGCGATCCAAAAGCTAGGCATGACATTGGAAGCGATAAATAAAGGAAGCTTTGAGCACTTTATGCTCAAGGAAATTTTCGAACAACCTAAGGCAATCAGAGACTGTATGCGGGGACGCCTTGACGCAAACAGCCAAAAGTTAGTGCTCGGAGGCATCAGTAACCACATAGAGCAACTAGCCAAGGCCAATAAGATTACCATCGTAGCATGTGGCACTTCATGGCACGCTGGTTTGGTAGCAGAGTATTTTTTAGAGGAATTCTGTAGGATTCCCGTAGAAGTGGAATATGCCTCAGAGTTTCGGTATAGAAACCCGATCATTGGCTCAGGAGACTTTGTGCTGGCTATTTCGCAGTCTGGAGAAACGGCAGATACGCGAGCAGCCGTGGAGCTAGCCAAAGAACGAGGGGCCACCGTTTTGAGTATTTGTAACGTGGTCGAATCTTCTATTGCTAGGGCGGCACATGCAGGTATATACACGCATGCAGGTCCTGAGATTGGCGTGGCCAGCACCAAAGCTTTTACCGCTCAGCTCACTGCGCTCATCATGATTGCTCTAGAACTAGCCCGGCAACGGGGAACCATTGATGCATCTACATTTAGGGAGTTACTACAGCACCTGGCTGCTGTTCCTGATACGATAGCGACTGTGCTGCAACAAAATGATCGGATTAAACATGTTGCTCGGGTGTTCAAAGGCGCGCTGAACTTCCTTTACCTAGGTAGAGGTTATAACTTCCCAGTGGCACTAGAGGGAGCACTCAAACTCAAAGAACTTTCTTACATTCATGCAGAAGGCTACCCTGCTGCAGAGATGAAGCATGGCCCTATCGCCTTGATCGATGAGGACATGCCCGTCGTATTTGTAGCTACGCAAAACAGATCTTATGGCAAGATCGTCTCAAACATCGAAGAGGTAAAAGCGAGAAAAGGGAAAGTGATTGTGATTGTAACACAAGGCGACAAAGAAGCTGCCCAGCTTGCTGATTATGTTGTTGAAGTGCCGCCGGTGCATGATGCGTTCATGCCCATGGTCGCTGTAGTACCACTGCAATTACTTGCCTATCATATAGCAGTAATACGTGGCTGTGATGTAGACTGCCCCCGCAACTTGGCCAAGTCGGTTACTGTAGAGTGATCCAAAATCCAAGCCAGGTTTATGAGCGGCTATGTGGGACAGCTGGCCCTCGAACTGGCCGTGCTCTGCGTTGTTTTGATGCATTTCCACTGGTTTATCCCTACATGCTCCCCAGCACCCCAAAGCTTCTATTTTTAAGTTCTTCTGCGGCCTCCATAAGGCCCAGGTACTTGGCCAAAGGTACAAAGAAAAGGAGCGTCTCCTCAGCCGTTCTGCGCTGGCTTTCGCG
>JBJORC010000038.1:0-7397 GCA_046049605.1 Bacteroidota bacterium | reverse complement strand
GCACACGACACTATGGTCAGGTACGTCATCTTCTAGCTGCAGGCCACAGAAGCGCATAAAGGAGAGCGTATCATTGACTTGTTCTTCTATGCCAGGTCTGTAATAAGGTCATCTTAAAGAGTACTAGGGCTGGATAGGCTTTCCTGCCTTGGGCTCTTTGTCCTGTGGGATAATACTTTTGCAGCACGCTAGTAACAGGCTCCCAATGGATGAGTTGTGCTATCTGCTTAAGAAAGACGCGCTTGGTCTCCCTTTTCTCTACGTGGTAGCTTGTGCAGCTTAGGGGTTGAGAAGTCTTTATAGGCATACGGGTATAGGTTTGCAGTGAGTGACGCAAACAGCTTGCTTACCGCCTATCAGCTCTGCCACGCTTACTCTGAATCTACAAATACTTTTGCAACAATCTCGAAACATAAAAAAGTAGTTTTCTTTTTATGTAGTGATGTACTACATTTGGGCTTTGATTGTTTATTGCTGATGCCCCAGTGAGAGGAGGCTATTACGCGGTACGCCATTAACGAATCTGCGCCATGCACTACTCCCAATACCAGCGCTGCGTAGCAGTGCTTCTTTTCCTTGGTCTTTCTTTAGAGAGCTGTAGTTCGGGCTCTCATGCAGTCATGGAGGAATCTAACCCGCCAATGGGGCACGAGATAGGCAATCATGGGCCAGATCCCATTACATCTATTCCAGCCATGGGCCCTGTTCCAGATTCCGCTACATCCGTCCCATCGGAAGAGGTGCAAGCATCCGGCTCGTCCGTCTTGAGAGCCACTGAAGAGGAGGTGCCGGCATCCGGACTGAAGAGGAAGCACCGGCATTCGGCTCGTTCTCCGCGCTCTTCCTCCGTCTCAGGAATGCGTCAGCTCGCCTCCATTACATCCACCCTATCCATGGCCGTTGTTCCAGATTCCACTGCATCTATTCCAGCCATGGGCCCTGTTCCAGATTTCACTACATCTATTCCAGCCATGGGCCCTGTTCCAGATTCCACTACATCTATTCCAGCCATGGGCCCTGTTCCAGATTTCACTACATCTATTCCAGCCATGGGCCCTGTTCCAGATTCCATTACATCTGTTCCAGCCATGGGCCCTGTTCCAGATTCCACTACATCTATTCCAGCCATGGGCCCTGTTCCAGATTCCATTACATCTGTTCCAGCCATGGGCCCTGTTCCAGACTTCACTACATCTGTTTCATCCACGGCCATTGTTCCAGATTCCATTACATCTGTTCCAGCCATGGGCCCTGTTCCAGATTCCATTACATCTGTTCCAGCCATGGGCCCTGTTCCAGATTCCATTACATCTATTCCATCCACGGCCATTGTTCCAGACTTCACTACATCTGTTTCATCCACGGCCATTGTTCCAGATTCCATTACATCTGTTCCAGCCATGGCCATTGGGCCAGAAGAGTGGAAACGGTACTTTGGTGAGGTAGGCGAAGCGCCCCCGCTGCCGGCCGATATCGATGATATCTTGAACCTTCCATGCCCCTTCTGGCCAGGTTATCAAGTAAAAGAAACACACCTGTTAGTGCTAGTTCCAGCGACGGTAGATGGGGAACCCTTCACGTTAGACCTGCTTGAGGATCTCATAAAAAGCCCTCAGGGGGGCGGTAAAAAGGCGAGCTATGAGATTTATGATAATGAAGTCCGAAGAGAGTTAGGCGAACAATCTCCTGGTAGTTCTTATTGGGTGTTGATGACGCGAGATGTACTTCCTGGCAGTCGGGACGAGACGTATGACGTCCAAAAGGAATTGGTTGCTGCGCATGCAAGCATGCTGGGTTTTCCTTATGAGCTGCCAGATGCCCTAACGGCAGCGACCGCAATTTTGCTGCATCACGCCCGTACGGGTGATCGTCTCTACGCAGATGCTCCTTGGACCTACACCCGATGCCAAAATAAGGTAGATAAGAACAGCTATCCGGTTGTTGTTGGGGGGTTTTCCTCCGGGGGCCTCGGTGTCGTTGACTGCAACTACCTCGACCACGACTACGACGACGGTGTTTCGTGTCTCCTGAAGTTCTAGGCACTAGGTCCATTGGCCTCCGTTGGGCTTGGATCATTGGTCTTCGGGTTTTTTTTCCTCATCTATATGATCCGGAAACAGCGCGCGACTTCTACTTCACACCATTACCTAGCTAACCAAGACGTTTTCTGTGCACAAAGTAAAGGATCCACCTAGGAGTAGTTGGCGTGATCATGGCGCCGTGTGAAGCGCTAAGTGTGCCCTGTCTGGGCATGCCTTTGGCGCGCGAGTTGACTGCCCTAGCGTTCAAGAGCAAGCCAAGGTAGTTTCGTCCCCTGAGTGATGATCTTTTTGGTTTCTTCTCGTGTGGCAGAAAACAAGAAATACCTCCTTGGCTAGAAACCAAATCATCTTGTTTGACCCCATGTCTGCTAAAAACCTCTTTCTTCTATCATGTTGCCTATGTAAGTTATTTGGCATACGTCAACTTAGCACCCTTTGATGTCATGGGTTGCGATGTAGACTGTTTTTTGGACAAGCCAAGGATTACCGATCCTCAGGGTGTATTTTTACTGATAGACCTATAATATCCGTGAATTGACGGGCAAAGTCCTATAATCCATATACCTGAAATGTTTACTATTCAACCTCATTGGTTACGCAATTTATTGCTTGGCTTGGTGCTGTTCTTCGGCTGTTTTTCGTGCAGTTATGCACAGTTGTTCTCGCATTCACCCAACGAATTGTTTGCCCTGGGCCTAGCACTTTTTCAAAGGGAGCAGTATGAAAATGCGCAGCACTATCTAGAAGCATATATGCAGTTGGATGGCAACAGCCTCGATGCCGTAGAAGCCCAATACTACGCGGCTTTGTGTGCAATCAAGCTAGGTCGGCCCGATGGTGAGGAGCGCTTTCACCAATTTGTCAAGACCTATCCCCAACACTGCAAGGCAGTACTAGCATATTGTCAATTAGGCAACTTCTACTTTGCTAACCAAGATTTTTCCAAAAGCATAACCTATTATTTGCAGGTAGATGAAAGTGCCTTGGATAAGGCTGCACAATATGAGCTTCGGTATCGCCTAGCCTACGCTTATTTAAATAAAAAAGACTTCGAACAGGCGCTGACCTATTTCAATGACATCAAGGTTCAAGAAAATGCGTACTGCTGCGCAGCCAACTACTATGCTGGCTACATTGCACTTAAGAAAGAAGACTACACTACTGCCCTGAGGGACTTCATGCGGGCCAGCGAAAATGCGGCCTACCGACCTGTAGTGCCTTGTCTGGTGCTGCAAATATATTATAAGCAAAAACGATTTCAGAAGCTACTCAACTACATCCATGAGGTCAGGAGTGCTGAAATAGTCCTCAAAGACGAAGATGAGATAGCGCTGCTGACGGCTGAGGCCTATTTTTTTACAGATAATTATGTATCAGCGGCCCAACACTATGAAGAATACATTGCACTCAAAGATTTTGTAGCTGCCAGTGAGGTGTTGTACCGAACGGCTTATGCGTTTTACAAGGCTGACGAAGCTTACAAGGCGCTAAAGTATTTTAAAGAGCTGGCCTTGCAAGAGGACGCCATTGGTCAGTCAGCAAGCTACTATACTGGTCTACTCTATTTAAAGACAAACCAAAAAATGCTGGCTTTGGCAGCTTTTGATCAAGCGCAGAAAGCAAATTTTTTTGCTGATATACAGGAAGAAGCTGCGTTTCAGTACGCCAAGGTGAGTTATGAGTTGGGCCATTTTGTTACTGCAATCGAGGCACTTCGGAGGTTCCAACAAGCCTATGCGACCAGCAAACACCTTCCTGAAGCGAATGCCTTACTTGTCGAAGCTTACCTGCGTACCAATGACTATGATTTGGCTATAATACACATAGAGGGGCTAACCAAGAAACCACAACGCATGCTCAAGGTTTACCAAAAGGTTACTTTTTGTAAGGGCAGTGAGTACTTCAACAATGCGGCCTATGCCCAAGCCATCAATCTGTTCCGAAAGTCCTTGAACCACCCTTTTGATCAAGCTTTGGCCACACAAGCACAACTCTGGCTGGGGGAGAGCTTCTCAGCCTTGCAGCAATATGAGCAAGCCATTCCCGTTTATCAACATGTGCTGGAGAACACAGCTCCCAAAGATGCCTTTTATCAGCAGGCGGTGTATGGGTTGGGTTATGCTTACTTTAACACAGCTAATTATGCACAAGCCTTGCCTCAATTTGTACAGTATATAAGCCAGCATCGGGCCTCCATCCCCACTGCATGGCTGCAAGACGCACTGGTCCGATCGGCCGATTGTTATTATGCTACCAAAAATTATCAGCGGGCTCTTCAATGCTACGATCAAGCCCTTCAACACTACCCAGCACACGTACATTATCAAAAAGGTGTGATTTATGGCATCTTAGACAACAAATATGCTGCTCAGGCTAGTTTTAAGGCTATCTTTGATGACTATGCCCACACAGTATATTATGAAAAAGCATTGTTCGAAGTTGCCCACATTGATTTTTTACAGAACAATTACCCACAGGCTATTGAGAAGTTTACCAAGTTCATGCACCAAAAACCACACAGTGCACTTCTATCCGACGCACTCCTGAGTCGAGCCATTGCCCATGTCAATCTCGAGCAATATGACCAAGCTGTACAAGACTACGAGCGGCTTCTAAAAACATATCCCAAGCATCCCAATGCACAGAGTGCCCTCTTGGAGTTGTCCAAGATTTGTGTGCTTGAAGGCAAGCCTGAAAAGTTTCAGCAATACTTAACCAATTACCAAGTTGCTAATTCTGATCCTGATGCCTCGGAAAAAGTAACATTTGACACTGCTAAGGCCTTGTTTTACGACCAGCGTTATAAGGGTGCCATTGAGCAGTTGCAAGAACTTGTGGTACGTTATCCTAAAAGTAAGCTGGTCCCGGAGGCTACCTTCTTAGTAGCAGAAGCCTATTACCGACAAGGTGATGTATCAAGCGCCTTGACACAATATCAAGCTGCACTACAGGAGCCTCAGACACCTTTTTACAACAAGATTTTGTTGAGGATAGGTGCGTTGGCATACAAGCAAAAAGACTTTGTACAAGCCCTCAACTACTACCGGAAGTTGAGGGACTGTGCCCAGAGCAAAAAAGAAAGCCATCATGCCCTAGTAGGCATGATGAAGGCAAGCCATGCACTGCAGCGCTATGAAACAGTACAACAATACGCTTCACAGATCATAGAAGAAGGTAATCTGACCGCCAACGCTACTAGCGAGGCGATACTTTTTCTGGGCAGAGCAGCTATGCAGCAAGGAAAGCATCAGGAGGCCCAAGCCTACTTCACACAGCTTGTGAAGAATACCCAAGACAATCATGCAGCCGAAGCGCAATACCTGTTGGCCCAGCTGTACTACGAATCCCAAGAATACCGACAATCGCTTGAAGCACTTTTTGAACTCAATGAACGATTTTCTGCCTACAAAGCATGGAGGAACAAGAGTTTTTTTCTGATTGTGGAAAATTACTTGGCCCTAAAAGAAGATTTGCAAGCCAAAGCCACATTACGGTCTATCATCGAAAATTCTGAAGAAGAAGCTATTGTGACCAGTGCTAAGCAAAAGCTAGAAGCGCTGACACAAAGGGCAGGACCTCCAGCTCAGCTACCTGATACTGAGGAAGAGTCGCTCGAAGTAGATAATGAATTGAATACCTCAGAGAATTGAATAGTTCTGCAAGGCCTTCAAAACGCTCGCTAGGTCGCGTATGCGCACCCCTATAAAAGTAACAAATTTGTTGTGATTAATACTCAGGTGTATTATACTTGCTCCGACACTTCTTTATATGTATATAGTCTATAAGTGAACTTTAACCTTTTGGCCTATGAACTCCATTACTTTATCGAGAAGAGAACGAAAAGAGGCGATTGGCCTTTTGTCCGTAGGCAGCTTCTTGGAGTCTTTCGATCTTTGGCTTTATGTACACATGGCTGTATTGCTCAATGATCTGTTCTTCCCTAAAGCTGACCCTTATACTGCTGCGCTGCAGCAGGCGTTTGCTTATTGCTCCACGTTTGCACTCAGGCCGTTTGGGGCTTTGTTATTTGGCTACATAGGGGACAAAATAGGCCGAAAAGCAACAATAATCGTCACTACGTTGATGATGGCCGTTGCTTGTGTTGTCATGGCAGTGCTACCCACATACGCTCAGATTGGCATCACAGCTGCTTGGATTGTCATTATATGTCGCATTCTCCAAGGGCTATCAGCTTTGGGAGAAAGAGTAGGTGCTGAACTTTACTTAACCGAAATCACCAAACCGCCGCTCCAGTATTTGGTGGTGGGTCTTCTCTTTTGTGCTCTTGATGTTGGGGGTCTTGCAGCCATTGGCGTAAGTGCATTGGTCACTTCTCATGGCTTCAACTGGCGCTTCGCTTTTCTCATTGGAGCAGTTGTAGCTGTCATTGGCTCCGTGGCTAGAACCAGACTCAAAGAGTCTCCAGAGTTTATTGATGCTAAGGGGAAAATAAAAAGAGATATCAAAGATGGCGTGAGGTCTCAAGCAGAGCTAGACTATATTGCTAAGCACCACGGTAAGGTTAGCAAAAGAATGTCTTTAGCATATTTCTTGGTGAACTGCGGAGGTTCTGTAGCTTTTTATCTGATCTATATTTACTGTGGTAGTATCTTGAAAGACACCTTGGGATGTACGGCTCACCAAGTCTTGGTGCAAAATTTCTTTGTTGGACTCATTCAGGTAGCCAGGAGTTTTGCCTTTAGCTTCCTAAGCCTTAGAGTATATCCACTCAAAACCCTTAAGGTTGTGAGCGTGGGCTTCTTCTTGATTACTTTAGCAAGTCCTCTGCTCTTAAACCATATCAGTACGTCAAAACAATTGTTCTTTTTTCAAGCTGTTGCGGTTCTTTTTATGCCTACTACCTTGTCAGCAGATCCTATTTTTTACAAACAATTCCCTGTCCTTAAACGTTTTACTTACGCTAGCTTTTTGCATGCGATGTCAAGAGCCATGATGGCTATTATTCCCTCCTTTGGCTTTGTGTTCTTGATCAAGTACTTTGGTTACTGGGGACTATTGATACTCCTTGTACCCGTAGTTGTAGGTTATGGCTGGGGGCTGCTGCATTTCGAGAAGCTGGAGCATGCAGCTGGCAACGACCCTTCCAAGGTTTATAAAAACCTCAAGGGAAGTTCCGGCTGATATTGATGGCCTGGTTGGGGGCGGAGACTACCTCATGTTACTCTTTGCCTTACCCTGCCAGCACTGCGAGACAGGCATACATTCTGAGAGAATTGGCATTGCTAAAAAGCTAGAGATAAGTTATACTGAGTGCATTCACCATCAGTATTTTAGCTATGCACCAACATACATCCGCTCCTCCAACGAAATGTCCACGTTGCCAATGTAAAACGT
>JBJORC010000037.1:0-3427 GCA_046049605.1 Bacteroidota bacterium | reverse complement strand
ACGTTTTACATTGGCAACGTGGACATTTCGTTGGAGGAGCGGATGTATGTTGGTGCATAGCTAAAATACTGATGGTGAATGCACTCAGTATAACTTATCTCTAGCTTTTTAGCAATGCCGGAATTTTTAGCATGCAGGTGCTCATGATAGCAAGGACAGGGTGTGCTGGGTTATTCGTTAAATGTGATTATTTTTGGCTTGATATGCGACGCCTGATAACTCTTGGTATTTTGTTCTGTGCGTTTAGCAGCGCACACAGGGAGCCTCCTGTTGAGCTGATATCCCAAGAGCAAATGGTATCCATATTGGTAGACCTAGAGGTAGCTAAAGCCATGGCGCGCTACTACACTGATGATGAAGATACCGCTTGTTGGTTGTTTAAAAAGAATGCACTTCTGATTTACCAAGTGTACGACATAGATTTATATGCCTTTCAAAAAAGCTATCAGTACTACCTTGCCTCCTTGGAGACAATGAAAGCAATATATGAGGTAGTGATCGAGCGGCTTGAGGAGTTGGATGCCCAGATATAACAGGCTATTATGAGAGGGAAAGGCGAACTCTACCAGGGAGATAGTGTAAGGATGCATGGCCAAGAGTGCATAGGAGAGGTTGTAAGGGTCAGCAATAGATATGCTACCGTAGCCTTCAAGTCTATGGAGGTCAATATTCCACTTGGGCAGCTTGCTAAGGTCCGCCCGGCTACAGAAGCTGGGCTATCTTCGCCCTCTGTCCAGCCAATTACGCGCATCCTTAACCTAGATTCTAACGCATTTTCTTCCTTCAATCCTGAAATAGATCTTCACGGAATGCCTGTAAGTAGGGCTTTAAGTACCATAGATCAGTGGATCGACAAAGCATCACTACTAGGGCATAAGCAACTAAAAATTATCCACGGAAAGGGTACGGGCATCTTACGCAATGCCATACGCACTCACTTACAATCGCATGGCCAGGTAAAGCGTGTTATCGATAAGCATCCTTATCCAGGGGGAGATGGAGTGACTTGGCTGGAGGTAGACTAAGAGCACGCGTAATTTTAAGTAGCCTCGGCAGGAATTGAACCTACATCTAAAGTTTAGGAAACTTCTATTCTATCCATTGAACTACGAGGCTATGGGAGCGCGAAAGTAGTCTAAGAGGCAATGTCTTTCAAGTAATTAGGGTAAATCTTCATGTGTTGTAGAGATACCTGCTGAAAAAGTAAATCCTTGAGCGCCTCTATATTGCCTTGCTGCGTAGCTGAGATGAAAACAGTAGGGCAATGCTTTTGATGGGAGAGTGCTTGTTGTAGACTTTCTGCATCTGTAGCGGTCTCTTGTGTTTCTTCAGTTGGTTTGAGTTGATCAATCTTGTTAAAAACCAGGATCATGGGTATATCTACTACGCCAATTTCTTGTAGTGTTTCTTGCACTACCTTCATATGCTCCTCATGAGCCGGATGCGAAATATCTACCACATGCAAAAGAATATCTGCCTCTCTCACTTCATCTAGGGTAGATTTAAAGGATTCGATGAGGGTATGTGGAAGCTTACGAATAAAGCCTACCGTATCTGTGAGTAAAAAAGGCACATCGTGGATCACTACTTTACGCACCGTAGCGTCTATGGTGGCAAAGAGTTTGTTCTCGGTATGGACATTCTCCTTGGAGAGCACACGCATCAGGGTCGACTTCCCTGTGTTGGTATAGCCTACCAGTGCCACTCTCACTATCTGTGCTCTATTCTTACGTTGTGTGATGCTTTGCCGTTCTATAGCCTCTAGCTTTTTACGCAGGTGTGTTATCTTATCTCGTGCAATCCTCCGATCCGTTTCTAATTCTTTCTCTCCAGGGCCTCTCATCCCCACACTGCCCCCTTTTTGGCTAGACAAGTGTGACCACATTCTGGTGAGTCGCGGTAACAAGTACTGGTATTGTGCTAACTCTACTTGCGTTTTTGCTTGGGTGGTATTGGCCCGCATTGCGAAGATGTTCAGAATGAGTAGATTCCTATCGATGACCTTACATGGTAAACTGCTTTCTAAGTTGCGTACCTGGGAGGGGCTCAGCTCGTCGTCAAAGATCACCGTATCTACCTGCATATCCTTTACAAAGGACGCGATTTCTTCTAGTTTACCTTTGCCTACCACGGTCTTCCTGTTAGAAGTTGTTAGATTTTGTGTAAAAGTATTGAGTGTCTTAATGCCCAATGTAAGGGCCAGAAAAGCTAGCTCATCTAGGTGCTCCCTCACTTGCGCATTGGGTTGTTGCGGCGTGACCAAAGCAACTAAGACTGCTGTTTCTTGTTGAGGTGTTGTATCAATTAGTTGCGCCATGTTTGGAGGTAATGTGTACCAATGCCAAAATAAACATAAAGCTAATACGTTGGTTATAGCGGAGCCAGATATTAGCCGTATAATATGTTAGCAAGCATGTTTATACATGGAGTAATTTTATGTAAGCATAATTTATACTATCATCTTTGCCATTATTAATGTTAAAATGTACTTTTCGGTGGCGTTCAGGACGCTGTAGCAGTGCGCTTAGGGTCTCTAAATTGCGTGCAAGCTTTATCATCGTATCATAAAAATTTTACTGCCATGCAAAAAATATTCATACTACTAGGGTTGCTGCTAGCCATAGGAGGCTGTCAGGGTATGTCTCATCGCTTAGGCATGGTGGAGGGAAAAGAAGAAGCTGGGCAGGGTGGTCTTAATACCTGGTTTGAATCATTTGTCGACGCTGTAGACGAGTGTTTCCACGACTTTGTGTAAGTTAAATAGTTCTGGCATTTAATCTTGGTTATACTCTCCATGCTCAATCAGGAAGGTATTCATGGCTGCGAGACCAGTCACGTATGGGCATACTCCATTTTTTAGAGATGCTATCTATAGCCAAGAATAGTATTTTAAACACGGACTCATTATTGGGGAACACGCGTTTATTCTTGATCGCCTTTCTGATGGTCATATTCATCGATTCTATGGCATTGGTTGTATAGATCACTTTCCTAATAGCTGCCGGATAAGCAAACATGGTCACTAGATCCTCCCATCGGTTATGCCATTGCCTGGATATAGTAGGATAAATAGCATCCCATTTCTTTGCAAAAGCGTCTAAGGCCATATCGGCTTGTTCTTGCGTAGCAGCACTGTAAATCATTTTTAGGTCTTTGGAGACTTTCTTTTTGTGTTTCCAGCTCACATAGCGTAGAGAGCTCCTGAGCTTATGCACCATGCATAGTTGCACCTTGGCTTTGGGGTAAACAGATCTTATAGCATCTGGGAAGCCTGTCAGGCCATCTACACACGCTATGTAGTCGCCTCTTAACAAAGGGGAATTTCATTGCATACTATGCGATAAGGAATATTTTTTGAATATTTTACCCAAAATAGCGTAGCAAAAAACGCAAGGAAAGGATAAATTAAATCCAAAACCTTGCAGAA
>JBJORC010000036.1:0-3663 GCA_046049605.1 Bacteroidota bacterium | reverse complement strand
AGCAGCAACTTATACGGTAGAGAATATGAACGGCTTGGTGCGTCACTATTTGGCGCGTTTTCAGAGGAGAAGCAAATGCTATTCAAAAGCTATGGTAGAATACTCGCTGAAGCTACTCTTTCATAAACTATCTATTTAAAATTAGCAATGCCGATGATACTAATGATTTGTGGAATACTGAGTTTATCCTTCATAATAAGGTCCTGGTTTGAGTTATACAAAACTCCCTCTTAGTTTGGACCAATGTTTAGGGAGAAGGTCAGTTCAACTTGATACTTCTGGTCAGAGAAATGGCAGGTAATTTTTTGGCTATCTTGTTTTGGGGCTTTTTCCCACTAGACTTTCGTCAAAAATTGTACCCGAATACAAAGTCATTGCCCCCACGTTTTATTTGTTAAGGGGCGACTACTTACAACACCCCAATAGAATCTCCCCACCATTTTTAATACGCTTCCTACCTGCCCCCCACCGCGCAGCCCCAAGGCCCCCACATAGACGACCTTGGGCGCCCACGGAGGCTGGTTCGTCTCTAGGGGATATGGACACAGTATTTGTATTGACCAAGGGTCTTACTAGCCAGCTTTTGTAGGGCTTGTGTAGGACTTTGATCAGGTGCACAAACCACAGGAACCTTTTGCACGCGGCCCCATACATCCTGCACCTGGGCTACCCACACGCCTGCTTGCTCCTCAAAGCGCACTTGGTGCCCTTGTGCAATCGGATAAGACAGCGTAAGGGGGCTGGACAACACCACACAGGAAGACGACTGATAAACGGTATTATCGGTGCTGGGCTTTATCTCGGTCTGTGGCTGGTGCCAAGTACCTATAGTGGATGGCAATGGCTGCGGTGCACACGCAGGCGGCAATGCAGGCAAATGCGCAGGTGGAGAGGGTACTTGGTGTTGCGTGCGTTGAGCCATCGCTGCCTTACTCAACACTGCATGACGAGGCTTTTTAACGTTGTGCTGAGGTTTTTTTTTACTGCCCGATGAAGGCATAAAAGCCTGAGCTGAATTGCTAGTAGGCACGGCAAGACTACGGGCGGGAGTAGGAGGGGAGGTACTAAGTTGAATATCCCCATGGGCTGCACGAGATGGAGCGACAGATGGTGTATAAGCTACTTCGGCTGACAGCGCACCATCTACCTCATGGGAGAGGTCAAATTTCGGTGAAATAGAGCCCTCAATAGACCCTTCCTGCACTTGTAGCAACTTTGCAGTCGAATGCTCCATTGCCTTGCTAGGCTTGCTCTTCTTATCGCTGGCAGCAGGATCTACCGGCTCCACCATCTTCCAGTTAGGATTGCCACAACTTTGCAACAGAATACTAAAAAGAAGTAGCGTGGCTACAAATCTTTGAAACTGGGTGTACATGAATACTCATTGATGGATCCGACCGCAGCAAAATCAGCACTTATGCTTAATAAGCCAAAAAAATTGACAAAGTATTGAGATTGTTGCAAAAGTATTTGTAGATCCAGAGTAAGCGTAGCAGAGCCAATAGGCGGTAAGCAGGCTGTTACCGTCCCTGCTCTATTGCGTCACTCACTGCAAACCTATACCCGTATGCCTATATTGAATCAGATTAACAGCCAGCTCACAGGGCATGGTGTATTGGTGAAGCAAGGGGCTATTTCCACAGTGGATGCTTCGGTGACCCCTACTCTACGTAAGCCTAAAGGGAAGAGCAGTTATACCCTGGCAGAGGGCGTCAAGCGCCACTTGCTGTTTAAGCTACAGAGGGGCGAGGTTCAAGTGGTGTAGCCCGGCACTGAAGATTTTAGGGGGTCCATCGTGGGCGTGATTTTTTGCTTACTTTTTGATCACGCAAAAAATAAGGCCTTGCCAGCGAGGCGACAATGTTGTAAAACATATCCAGAAAGCTATAAAAAGTGTTGTTGAAGGGCGATGTTGCGGTCTATTGCTTCCGCTTTAAGCAGTGGGACGCAGTAAGAAGCGACGACCAAGGCAACCAGTCTCGACCATTATTTCCGTAAGATTTTAGTTTTTTGTATTGATAAATTTGATCACAGCGCTTGTTGAAATCCTTTTTCTACTTCTTGCCAATTCACCAAGTGCCAAAAGGCAGCAATGTATTCAGGCCTTCTATTCTGATAGTGTAGATAATAGGCATGTTCCCAAACATCAAGGCCCAATATAGGTGTCCCACGGTGCTCAGCAGGCACAACGTCCATCAATGGATTATCCTGGTTGGGGGTAGAGCATATGTTTAACTCGCCATGGTCGGCTACATAGAGCCATGCCCAGCCCGAACCAAACCGAGTGGTGGCTGCAGCAGAAAAAGCTTCTTTAAACCGATCAAAACTCCCAAAGTGTTGGTAGATAGCGTCAGCTATTGCTCCTGAAGGGAGTCCACCTCCTTGGGGCGATAAGATGGTCCAGAACAGCATGTGGTTGTAATGTCCACCTCCGTTGTTACGCACAGTAACGCCATGCCGGCTTACATTTTTGAGAATCGCTGTGATAGGCTCGTTGTCCAAATCAGTGCCTGCAATGGCCTGATTGAGGTTATTGATATATGCTTGATGGTGTTTGCCATGGTGCAGTTCCATCGTCATCGCATCGATATATGGTTCTAGTGCATGGTGTGCATAAGGGAGTTTTGGTAATAAAAATGCCATAGTTTTAGAGGTTTTGAATGTAATAGATGGTGCGGGGTCAATGTACTAACTTCTCAATTGTTTAAAAAAAAGGGTTAATTGCTGCGAAGCTTCTTCGCTAAGTACAGCTGTGGAAACTTCAGTACGAGGATGCAACAGTTTCCCACCCACTGTACTATAGCCTCGCCTAGGATCATGGGCACCAAAAACAAGACGACCCAGCTGTGCCCAGTAGGTAGCCCCACCACACATACAACAAGGCTCTAAAGTGACATACAAGGTACAAGAAGGAAGGTATTTCCCCCCCATATGACTGAAAGCTGCGGTCAGGGCAAGGATCTCTGCATGCGCTGTGGTATCCTGTAAGCGCTCCACTTGGTTGTGTGCCCGGGCAATGATACGGTTATTACTCACTACAACAGCACCAATAGGCACCTCCTTGGCTGCATACGCCTTGCCGGCTTCTTTGAGTGCTTCACGCATGAAGTATTCGTCTCCTAACTGGATCATGTATTTATTAGTCAATACGGTTTTGTATTCGTCAAAATACGCATTGATCAGGCTTTTTGCGAAGAGGTTGATCCTAGACTCACCTCACCGACAGGGTGATTGTCATAACCCATGGATGTCCTAGAAGATACCTGACAGGGTTAAAAAATAACGTCTTGAGACTATTGAAAAATACACTTTGGGCCCAATTCAAAGTAAATAAAGGCCTTTCCTTGTGAGTTGTGAAACGATCTAGAGACGAATCCTTACAACAAGACCTTTGCATGGTGTAGGATGCTCTAAACGCCTATTTTTGGGGTTAACGAGAAAAATTTCAGTATAATGCTTTGAGCTTATACCACTGTTTTGGCATAAACCAAGGAGCCTGTTATCTAGATTCAACGGTTGAGAATGACATACAACTATCAAAGGCATTGCTAAAAAGCTAGAGATAAGTTATACTGAGTGCATTCACCATCAGTATTTTAGCTATGCACCAACATACATCCGCTCCTCCAACGAAATGTCCACGTTGCCAATGTAAAACGTTTG
>JBJORC010000035.1:0-4217 GCA_046049605.1 Bacteroidota bacterium | reverse complement strand
GAAATGGCAGGTAATTTTTTGGCTATCTTGTTTTGGAGCTTTTGCCCACTAGACTTTCGTCAAAAATTGTACCCGGATACGAACTCATTGCTCCCACGTTTTATTTGTTAAGGCTCGACTACTTAGCATTAATGCACCGCCGGGAGGCTCTAAGATCTTGCTGTATGCTCTTTAGTTCCATGACCAGAGAGATGCATTTATTCCTGTGAGAAGACTGGCCTTTTTATTTTCTTATCCGTGTTTATGTGCAGCGATTGTACGATGTCGACCTTGTTTTTGGTGTTTCAAAAAGACATCGTGCGAGTCAGCTGATCTGGTCCGATTAGATTTTTCGTAGGGAAACCTATATCGAGCAGGGTTTTTGAAAAGGAAATTGTTTCTTAATTCTTTCTTACTGCTACAAACAATTTACTAGGGGCGTGGTTGTTAGTGATTTTACAGCTAAGATCACATATTTGCAGGTGAAGAAATAGACTATGCACCACGAGACAGTTGCTATCACTTTGATGGATAGTTCAGTAAAGCACTTCCCTAAGGGTTTGACGGGCTTAGAAATTGCACAGCATATCAGCGAAGGTCTGGCCAGGGAGGTATTGGCAGTAATAGTCAATGGAGAGGTATGGGACACTACCCGTGCCATTCATATGGACGCAGCCGTACAATTGCTTACTTGGAATGATGGGGCTGGGAAAAGCGTCTTTTGGCATTCTTCGGCCCATTTGCTAGCGGAAGCGTTAGAAGCATTGTACCCTGGTATTCAGTTGGGTATTGGCCCCGCTATTGAACGTGGTTTTTACTATGATGTTGACTTTGGGAAACAAGACTTTGATGCGACTCACCTTGAGAAGATAGAGGCTAAAATGATGGCTCTAGCACAGCAAAAGAATCCTTACCGGCGGACTGAGATAAGCAAAAGGGAGGCTATTAGGTTTTTTCAGGAAAAAGAGGATGTCTACAAGTTGGAGTTATTACAGGAGCTGAATGATAGACCGATCACTTTTTACCAGCAGGGGGAATTCACAGACCTTTGCAAGGGACCTCATATACCCCACACAGGCTTTATCAAAGCGGTAAAACTGCTCAACGTGGCAGGTGCTTACTGGCGGGGCAATGAAAAGAACAAGCAGCTGACACGTATCTATGGCATTACCTTTCCCCAACAAAAGGAACTCAAAGCACACCTTTTGCTATTGGAAGAGGCAAAAAAGAGAAATCATCAGAAGCTAGGGAAGGAGTTAGGACTTTTTACCTTTTCAGAAAAAGTAGGCCTTGGACTGCCGCTCTGGCTTCCTAAAGGCGCTGTGCTGCGAGAGAGACTAGAGCAATTTCTTCGTGAGGCACAAACACAAGCGGGTTATCAGCCTGTAGTGACACCACACATTGGTCACAAAAGCCTTTACGTTACTTCTGGACATTATGAAAAATATGGCCAGGATTCCTTTCAGCCTATTCAGACTCCCCACGAAGGGGAAGAGTTTTTGCTCAAGCCTATGAACTGTCCACACCACTGTGAGATCTACAAAAGTGAACCTAGATCCTACAAAGACTTGCCTGTACGTTTGGCGGAGTTTGGAACAGTATACCGTTATGAGCAGCATGGAGAACTACATGGCATGGCGCGTACCCGGTGTTTTACCCAAGATGACGCGCATATTTTCTGCCGTCTTGACCAAATAAAAGAAGAATTTGAAAAAGTAATAGACCTGGTACTCTATGTTTTCGAGAAGCTTGACTTTCAAGTATATACAGCTCAACTCTCGTTGAGAGACCCTAGGCAGTCTTCGAAATACATTGGCAACGACCAAGACTGGGAAAGAGCTGAAAAAGCTATCCAAGAAGTAGTTACCCAGAAGGGATTAAAAACCACGAGGGTGCTGGGAGAAGCTGCTTTCTACGGACCCAAGTTAGATTTTATGGTCAAAGACGCTTTAGATAGGAGCTGGCAGCTAGGCACAGTACAGTTAGACTACCAGTTACCTGAGCGGTTCGGTTTGGACTACACAGGAGCAGATAATAAAAAACATAGGCCTGTGCTGATTCATAGGGCGCCTTTTGGCTCTTTAGAACGTTTTATTGCTCTTCTTATAGAACACACCGGCGGCAAGTTTCCCCTTTGGCTAGCCCCTGACCAAGTGGCTGTATTGCCCATATCAGAGAAATATGCTGCCTACGCTGATCAAGTGTATCAAACACTAAGGGCTAAAAAAATCCGCGGCTTTGTAGACCATCGAGATGAAAAAATAGGTAAGAAAGTAAGAAGTGCTGAACTTCGTAAAGTTCCATACATGCTTATTGTAGGGGAAAAAGAGATGCTTGAGAATACGGTGGCAGTGCGGAGACAAGCGGCAGGCAACCAGGGCAGTAAGTCTGTTGATGAGTTTGTAAAAATGATTATCAACCTGCTTCCTTAACCAAAAGTCTGATAGATAGCGTAGTTTCTATGGAGCCCTCTGTTTTATTTTCAGGAACTTATCTCGATATTTGCTCCTCTTCTGAGTACCTTCTAAAGTGAGATAGATATCCGTAAGCAAAAAAAACAGATATTCCGCAAAAAAGTTGAGGAGCCTTACAGAATCAACCGGAAAATTACCGCGTCTGAAGTAAGGCTGGTGGGCAACAATGTAGAGGTAGGCATCTATCCCATCGAGGAGGCGCTCAGAATAGCGGTCGAGCAAGAGCTGGACCTGGTAGAGATTTCGCCAAATGCCGAATTACCAGTGTGCAAGGTAATAGACTACTCTAAGTTTAAATACGAGCAGAAAAAAAAGCAAAAGGCAATTAATACTAATGCACAAAAGACAGTAGTAAAAGAGATTCGCTTTGGCCCTAATACAGATGAGCACGACTTTAACTTTAAACTAAAGCATGCTACTAAGTTTCTTAGCGATGGCGCTAAGGTCAAGGTTGTCGTACATTTCAGAGGCAGGGCTATTGCTTTCAAAGAAAGAGGAGAGCTGCTCTTGCTCAAGTTTGCCCAGGCTTTGGAAGGACATGGTAAGATAGAGCAACTGCCCCAGATGGAAGGGAGACGTATGATGCTCACTATATCGCCCAAGCTTATCAAAAGTAGGTCGTCCACTAAAGAAATTCAATAAAATAAGATGCCAAAGGTAAAAACACACTCGGGAGCTAAAAAAAGATTTAGCCTAACAAGCACTGGTAAAATCAAGCGCGCACATGCTTTTAAAAACCATGAGCTAGGTAAAAAGACAACCAAGCAAAAAAGGAGGCTAACCCACAAAACACTAGTCCACAAAGCAGACGAACCCAGGGTCAAAAAGATGCTGAATGTCTGATGCTTAAGCAAGCCGATAACTCAATAACTTAGCAGCTAAAAAAAATAAAAAATGCCCAGATCTGTCAACACAGTTGCTTCTAGAGCACGTAGAAAAAGAATCCTGAAGCTAGCCAAAGGCTACTGGGGCAGGAGAAAAAATGTGTGGACTGTGGCCAAGAATGCGGTAGAGCGAGGACTACAGTATGCCTATCGAGATCGTAGGGTCAAGAAAAGAGAGTTCAGAAAACTTTGGAACCAACGCATCAACGCAGCTACCAGAACACATGGAGTATCTTATTCGGTTTTCATGGGCAAGCTCCAAACCAGTGAGGTGGTGTTAAACAGAAAAGTACTTGCTGACCTTGCTATGAACCATCCTGTGGCTTTTGAGGCAATCGTAAAAAAAGTTATGGATTGAAGAGCACCACACTTTGCATCCATACCTATTTTTCTATCGTGGCTGGCCTAAAAATAACCTGACTGTATCCGGGGTAGTGCGTGTTTTTAGGGCGTAACAATAGGGTGTCACTAAAGCCTTAAATCACACATACCCCAGCTCATATTCAACTCTGCCGCGTCCCAAACATACACCCAACCCATTGCCTAATTACTGACCACTCAAAAAAGTGAGTGAGAAACATGTCCACAGGGTACAGTGCACCAATTACAAGTTTTCACCCAATACATCGCAAAGGTTGTGAGACCTTTGCATGGTGTAGAATGCTCTAAACGCCTATTTTCTGGGGGGATGAGAAAAATTTCAGTATAATACTTTGAGCTTATACCACCGTTTTGGCATAAACCAAGGAACCTGTTATCTAGTCGATCCTTAACAAGGGGAAATTTCATTGCATACTATGCGTTAGGGGATATTTCTTGAAAATTTTACTCAAAATAGCGTAGCAAAAAACGCAAGGAAAGGATAAGTTTAATTCAAAAC
>JBJORC010000034.1:0-8890 GCA_046049605.1 Bacteroidota bacterium | reverse complement strand
AACGTTTTACATTGGCAACGTGGACATTTCGTTGGAGGAGCGGATGTATGTTGGTGCATAGCTAAAATACTGATGGTGAATGCACTCAGTATAACTTATCTCTAGCTTTTTAGCAATGCCCCTTTTTACGTTAGCCGCATAAACTAACCCCGAGACCTTTGCATGGCCAATTTAGTAATTAGGGCATATTTTGGTAGTTGTATGTCATTCTCAACCTTTGGATCTAGATAGCAGGTTCCTTATTTTATGCCAAAACAGTGGTATAAGCTCAAAGTATTGTACTGAAATTCTTCTCGTTAACCCAAAAAATAGGCGCTTAGAGCATCCTACACCATGCAAAGGTCTTACCCCATCGATCCATGAACTTACCACCCATGACCATAGACATCCTCATCTTAGTCGCCTTCTTCTTGCTCAATATCGTCGTAGGCTTTCGCTACAGAGGCAAAAGCCAGTCTTTCAAAGAATACGCCATCGGAGATAAAAAATTCTCTACCGCTACGCTTACGGCCACGATTGTGGCTACGTCAATGTCTGGCAGTATCTTATTTTTCGATCTTGAGGAGACTTACGGTCGGGGTTTATACTACATTCTGGCAGCATTAGTGGGGGGTACATCTAGTCTTTTACTAACCGGACGTGTGATCGGCCCGCGCATGGGCAAATTCTTGAACAACGTTTCCGTACCGGAGTCACTTGGGAAATTATATGGCAAAATTGTGCAGACCATTGCTGGCATAGGAGCAATTCTTTCTTCCATAGGCTATATCGCCATTCAGTTTAAGGTTATTGGTAGAATTTTGACAGCTTCATTCGATTATGAGGGTCCTGAGGTAATTGTTGCTGCTGCTACTATAATTATCCTTTATTCGTTTACAGGAGGCGTAAAAGCGGTGACTCTCACAGATGTGTTACAGTTTTTTACTTTCGGGACTCTCCTTCCGGTACTCGCATTGGTCATCTGGAATAATATGGCCGATACCACACAAGTAGTCGACCTTTTAACCACCAATCCTCTTTTTTCTTTTCGAGAAATCCTACAATGGTCTCCAGCATTCGTAGGTATGCTTACTATGACGTTTTATTTCAGCACACCCGCGTTACCTCCAGAAATTTTTCAACGGATGGTTATGGCACGTAACATTACGCAAGTAAAGAAGTCTATAACTTGGGCTGCTGTTATATGCTTAGGCGTAGAATTATGCATGATATGGATCGCAATTCTATTGCTGGCGGACGCGCCTGGATTAGACGCCTCAAAGCTAGTGCAGTACATAGTGAGTACATACGCCTATCCGGGCCTCAAAGGTTTCTTGGGAATAGGCGTAATAGCCTTGGCCATGTCAACGGCAGATTCTACGCTTAACTCGAGTGCTATTATTTTTTCCAACGATGTACTTTCATTCCACAAAACCCAACAAGCAACTTCTCTAAGAATAGCTAAATGGGCTACAGTAGGCATAGGATTTTTGGCTTTACTAACCTCTTTAAGATTTGAAGGCCTATTAAAAATACTTAAGACTTCTGCTAGCTTCTATACCCCTATTGTATTCATACCGATGTTGCTAGCCATCTTTGGGTTCCAAACCAGCAGGAGGGTGGTGCTCATGGCTATGACTGCTGGTTTTGTTACCGTTTTCACCTGCATATTCTTCCTTGAGGGTATAGATGGTTATTCTTCAGGTATGCTAGCCAATCTCATCACCATGCTGGGCGCCCATTATTTGCTGAAGGAAGAAGGCGGCTGGGGGCATAATCCTATACGCAACAAAGAGGAAGAGCAATTCTTCCGTCTACTCCAACCAAACTGGAAGACCCAGCTTGCTAAAGAACGTAAATTTAGTCTCAGCAGTTATCTGGCACGCACCTTACCCACTGAGGACTATTTTTATAGTTTGTTTGGCTTTTATGTATTCACGGCTACCTATGCTTCATTTTATCTAATCCCTCATGAAATCACAGCCCAGTTTCTGAGCCTTTACAGAGCAATGCAATACTCCATCCTGTTGTTGTTCACCACTTTTCTGGCTTTCCCAATCTGGCCCAGCATGATGAGAGAGAAAAGCTTTCTTGCATGGTTTTGGCCTTTATGTGCTTTTTATGCGCTTTTTATGGTAGGGGGAACACTTGTGGTATTCAGTGGTTTTGCCACATCGCAAATACTCATCTTTACGCTCAATTTTTTGATGGCGGTGTTATTGTTCCACTGGCCCATAGCCGTAGCCATGGCAGTGAGTGGTATAGTGCCTGTTGTCTTAGTTTTTGGCCGATACACCAACTTAACAGATGAGTTAGGCGATTTAGGTACGCTTCAGTTCAGGATAGCCTATGGCTTGTTACTGTTCAGCAGCTTTCTAATTGCTCTCTTCAAGTACAAACAAGCTTATGGTGCGCTAGAAAGGCGCAACAGACTGCTCACTACAGAGCGCAAGCTGAACCAAGAAGAGCTTGTGAAAGCGCTAAGTCACGAAGCACGCTTTTTTTCTGAAGTTACCACGGCAGGCGCCAGTGTATTAGAAGCGGTTGGCGAGAAGGTGGAAAAGTTTTCACAACAAGCCCTGGCAGTGACTACCCCTCAACAGCTCACCACGGTTCGCCATACCTTAGACGAAGCCCATCAGGCCCTCAAAGATACCATGGAGTACCTACGGAATGTTGTTTACCGCGTGCAAGGGTACCTACGACTCAAGGTAGATACGGTACTTATAGATGGTCTTCTTGTAGCAGCATTGGACGTACTCAAGGTACAACACACCCACAAACTACCACGGCCACACATTAGAAACATTGTCAATGCCCGAGAACTGCAGTGTGACGTACAGAAAATTCAACAACTACTCGTCAATGCCTTGCTTTATGCTCAACAGCGCAATCATCTTCAACAGCCTGTCTTTTTAAGTATCCAAGAAACAGCCCTAGGCTATCCTATTCCCTCAGTCAAGGATTACATCAAAGAGATTCCTGCCCTCTGCATTACCATCAGCAGTACTGATACATTACCAAAACCTAAAAAACTGTACATGGGCATAATAGGGAACACCTCATTTCAAGTTCCACAGTCTATGGAGGATCTGCCTCTCTTAGATAACCAACACATTGTAGATGCCCATTACGGAGCTGTGGAATTAGTAAAAGCAGATGGCGGAGCACTTACCCAAGTTTACGTTGTTCCAACGCACTTGCGTGAAGTAAGACCTAGTATGATGGATCTACCACAAATGGAAGTGAGTAGCGTGGACTCAGAAATATCCAAAGTAGTGCTTCCAAAAGAGACGGCACTACTGAAGAGACTTCAAGATGAAACTCCTGTTGATATGGAATTGGCAGAAAAAGCCATCATGTATATCAAGAAATATCATGGCCTTGTGAAACGGAAGTCAGGAGAACCTTTCTATCTGCATCCTATAGCTGCCACAGAAATATTACTAGGCTATACCGAGGACCAATCAGCTATCTTAGCCACCCTGCTCCATGATACTGTAGAAGATACCCCTTTGACACTGGCAGAGATCGGTGTAGTTTTTGGTCCTGATGTGGCAGCCATTGTTAATAAAGTAACACACCTGGATGGCCAGTTCCGTCGCATCAGCATGGATGCTCATGAAAACATTCGACAACTTCTTGAAGAGGCAGACGTGCGTGTATTACAGGTGAAATTGGCAGACCGTACACACAACATGCGCACCATACAGGGTCATTCTTTGCTCGAAAAGCAGAAAAAAATAGCTGAAGAGACGATGCATTTCTTTGTGCCTATTGCTAGGTATCTCGGCCTCCAACAGATTGAAGAAGAGTTACAAGAACTTGCTTTCGCAGTCATAAAAAAGTGGTCAAGCAAGCAATAGCAAGTTGAGTTATTGCCCCTCGCCGGGAGAAATTTCGTTTTTTCTGCCACACAAATAGGGCTCCACCAGCAAGATGAGCATTGTGCCAGGCTAGCATCACTGATCCCCATACTCTAAAAAAGACATAGCAGCATCGATGCTAGTTTCTTGTCTTACTTCTGGCTACTTTCGCGGCATTAGTGCCCCTATGCATAATGCCACGAGATCATACCTTATTCAATCTAATCACACAAGAAGAACGACGCCAAGCGCAAGGCATAGAGTTGATTGCTTCTGAGAACTTTGTTTCTAAACAAGTGATGCAAGCAGCAGGGAGTGTGCTGACCAACAAGTATGCAGAGGGCTTGCCAGGCAAAAGGTATTATGGAGGTTGTGAGGTGATCGATGAGATAGAGACACTGGCCATAGAGCGGGCTAAACAATTGTTCAATGCAACTTGGGCCAATGTACAGCCCCACTCTGGCGCGCAGGCCAATGCAGCAGTGATGATGGCCCTCCTGAAACCGGGTGATAGGATCTTGGGGTTTGACTTGGCGCACGGAGGTCACTTAACGCATGGATCGCCAGTGAATTTCTCCGGAAAACTGTATCAAGCTTCCTTTTATGGCGTCAACAGAGAGACGGGTCTTATTGACTGGGAAGAGGTAGCCACCATGGCTGACCGTACAAAGCCAAAGCTCCTCATTTGTGGTGCTTCTGCCTATAGCCGTGACTGGGATTATGCAAAGCTGCGAAACATTGCGGACCATGTAGGCGCATTTTTGATGGCAGATATTGCCCATCCTGCGGGGCTCATTGCTCGGGGTCTGCTGAATGATCCTTTGCCCTACTGCCATTTTGTGACTACCACCACTCACAAAACTTTGCGTGGTCCTAGAGGTGGTATGATTCTAATGGGCCAGGACTTTGAGAATACGCTGGGGGTCAAGACTGCTCAAGGGACGCTAAAAAATATGTCTGCAGTTTTGGATAACGGTGTATTTCCTGGCACACAAGGAGGACCGCTGGTGCACATGATCGCGGCCAAGGCCATTGCCTTCCAGGAGACAATGAGTGACGCGTACTTTGAATACATCCTACAAGTGCAGAAAAATGCGCGTCAGATGGCTCAGTCTTTTGCAGACAGGGGTTATGAGGTGATATCAGGAGGTACTGATAATCATCTGGTGCTTGTTGACTTAAGCAATAAAGGAATTACAGGCAATCAAGCAGAGAAAGCACTTGATCAGGTTGATATTACAACCAATAAGAATATGGTTCCTTTTGATACAAGATCACCTTTTGTTACCTCTGGTATACGCCTGGGCACACCAGCTATTACTACCAGAGGCATGAAGGAAGCAGACATAGTACACATCGTTGCCCTGATCGATACCATACTAACAAATCCTCAAGATACACTGAAGCTTAGAGCCGTGAAGCAAGAAGTGAATACCTGGATGCAAGGTTTTCCTTTACCCATTGAAAGTGCCTAATCACACGAATGCTTCGTACTGTGTCTGACCCCGATGAAAAGTACCTGCCCTTTTGGGAACATCTAGAGGTGTTGCGGTGGCACATCATTCGTTCGCTAGTAGCCATCTTGGCCGTAGCATTCGTTGCTTTCTTGTCTAAAGAGTTCGTATTTCACACCCTTGTTCTGGGCCCATCCCGGCCTGATTTTTGGACTTATCGGATGCTCTTCCTTTTGGGCGAATTGTTGGATACACCTGCTCTTTGCATCCAACAGCTCCCCTTTACCCTACAGAGCAGGCAACTGGCGGGCCAGTTTACAATGCACATGCGTGTTGCACTTGTTCTAGGACTCATAGGTGCTTTTCCTTATGTCCTTTGGGAGCTATGGTGCTTTGTCAAACCAGGTATTCCGCTGAAAAAACGTGGCATAATCCATGCCAGCGTTTTTATTGTGGGCTTATTATTCATACTGGGCATCCTTTTTGGCTACTACATCATCACGCCTTTGGTCATTCACTTCCTAGCCAATTATCAGGTAGACCCCAGTATTTTCAATAGGTTTGACATCATTTCTTACGTATCTACGGTTGCTACCCTAACGCTAGCCTGTGCCTTCATGTTTCAGCTTCCTGTAGTCGTATATCTCTTGGCCAGGATAGGTATGGTGACGGCGCACAACATGCGTGCTTATCGTGCGCATGCGATTGTGGCTATCCTGATCTTGTCAGCTATCATCACCCCACCCGATGTGATGAGCCAGTTGCTCATTGCTGCTCCGTTGGTGCTCCTTTATGAGTGTGGTATTCTCATTGCTCAGTTTGTAGAAAACAGGGATAGAGCACAATAGCTTATTATTTTGGAAGCCCTTCCCTGATGCTTAACAGAGCCCTGCATGTTTTTATAGCAGCAGAACACCCACAAGGCTTGGTATATTTTGGAAGTACCGCCAATTTGAAACAACCGCTGCAAACAGATAGCTATGCTCCGTAACATCTTATATTCCTTTCCGGTACAACTTTTTATTAACCTCCTTAAGGAGAACAAAACCCTGCTATTCTTCTGGCTCATTCTATTTGGAGTCATTACGGGCGATTTAGGTGGATTCTTGGGGTTACGTCCTCTTCTCCTAGCTCCCGAATATTTGGGAAAAAGTGGATTCTGGAGTTTTTTTATCATGGGTGTCGCTATGGGTGGTTTTACAATGGTCTTCCATAGCACCACTTGCATCATCTGTATTCATCAGTTTCCTTTTGTAGGCGCTTTGTCACGTCCTTTTGCCAAATTTTGCCTCAATAACAGCGTTATACCTCTTACTTGCCTGATCACTTATATCGTTTCCATCGTCCACTTTCAACGGGTAGAACAACACAGCTCGTCGATGGCTGTTGTAGTTAAGGTGCTAGGCTTGCTCACGGGCTTTGCGGTGATATCACTCCTGATGTTTATTTACATGGTCATGACTAACAAAGACGTCTTCGAATATCGAGCTCAAAGCGTGACTAGGCGACTTAAGCAAGCTTTTCTTTATAGAGTCAACCTCATACGAAAGCTCTTGATCACCAAAAAGAATACATTCAAAGTAGAAATCTACCTCGAGACTCCTTTTCGAATCGGCTATACCCAAAATTTAGATAGGTATTATGATCCATCTGCTGTCTTGCAAATATTCAACCAAAACCAACTTAACCTGATCTTTTTTGAGCTGATGGCTGCGGCCCTGTTGTTTTCTTTGGGATTTTTTGGTCATCATGCATTCTCTCAAATACCTGCTGCCGCCAGTGGTATCTTATTCCTGGCCATCCTCATGATGCTCACTGGCTTTCTCTCATTTTGGACTAGGGGTTGGGCGTCCACGATGATCATCGTTTTTGTGGTTGTTCTCAACGTGCTTACTGAGCACGGTCTAAATCTTGGCGCTAAGGAAAGCCATGCTTTTGGGCTACGCTATGAATCGGATAGGGCCGACTACTCACTTGCAGAGGTCAGGAAGGCAAACAGCAGAGAGAGGTATCTGAAGGACAAGCTTACCACACTGCAGATTCTGGATAACTGGCGCAAGAAGTTCCCAGCTGAAAAAGCTCCTAAGCTGGTTGTAGTTTGTGCCAGTGGCGGTGGGCAAAAAGCAGCCTTATGGGTATTAAGAGTATTGCAAACAGCTGACAGCATAACAACAGGCAAGCTGATGAAGCATACGATGCTGATGAGTTGTGTCTCGGGAGGCGCCTTAGGGGCTAGTTATTTTAGAGAGTTGTGTTTAAGAAGAAAGCTGGGAGAGGTTGTTGATCCTTATGATAAAGAGCACTTGAAAAAAATAGCGTACACCACGCTAAATCCTATTGTTTTCAATCTTGTAACCAATGACATACTGCTTGATGTCAACAAGTTTCAATACCAGGGCATGACTTACCGAAGAGATCGGGGGTATGCACTTGAGGACCAGGTCAACAAGAACACAGACTTTATACTGGAAAAACCCCTCAAAGCTTACCAAGAGCCAGAGTTCGAAAGTGCTATCCCTATGTTGCTTTTGACGCCTACCATCATCAACGATGGGCGGAAGCTTTTTATCTCTCCCCACAGTGTTTCTTACATGGGGGCAGATTTTACCGAAGAAAAGGTTGCTGAGGAAAATGGTAAGGTCAAAGGGATTGACTTCATGTATTTTTTTAGGGACCAAGGGGCTGAGAACTTGCGCTTTTTAAGTGCTTTAAGAATGGCTGCTACGTATCCATACGTGTTACCTAGCGTAACGCTTCCTAGTACTCCTGCCATGGAAGTGATGGATGCAGCACTGTTTGATAACTTTGGCGTCACTGACGCTGTACGGTTTTTGTACGTTTTTCGAGATTGGATTGCAAAGCACACTTCAGGAGTAGTCCTAGTCACTATAAGAGGCTCTATCAAAGAAAAAGAACGAGAAGCAGATCGAGACACCCCAAAATCTCTGTTTCAAAAGCTCACCAACCCCATTGGCAACCTCCAAGCTGCCTGGATCAATATGCAAGACATCAGGAACGACAACCTTATTGAGCTTGCTAACGTATGTCTTGAACATGACATAGAAAAAATTGAATTCGAATATGCACAAGCTCGGCAAGAGCGGGGCGGGTATTCTCAGTTTAAAAATTCTTCAATAGGCTGGCACCTGACTGCTGAGGAGAAGCTACATATTATTCAAGCAATTCATTCAAAAAACAACCAACGGTCTCTGAAAAGGCTCAGGGCTTTGTTGGAGTAACTAGTCGCCCCTTAACAAAGGGGAATTTCATTGTATACTATGTGTTAAGGGATATTTTTTGAGAATTTTACCCAAAATAGCGTAGCAAAAAACGCAAGGAGAGGATAAATTTAATCCAAAACCTTGCAGAAAATATCACCGTTGTGCTAGGAAAATCTCCTCATCAACAACAAACCGAGCTGTTTAAAAACCTGCTTACTCATCAGTTGAATCCTCAGCACCCACTCTACCTAGTCGAGCCTTAACAAATAAAACGTGGGAGCAATGAGTTCGTATCCGGGTACAATTTTTGACGAAAGTCTAGTGGGCAAAAGCTCCAAAACAAGATAGCCAAAAAATTACCTGCCATTTC
>JBJORC010000033.1:0-11222 GCA_046049605.1 Bacteroidota bacterium | reverse complement strand
GGGAAGTTTTTATAGGCATACGGGTATCTTTTTGAGGTGAGTGACGCGATAGAAAAAGCTGATAGCTTTACGGCTAATATCTTACTTACCTTAATTTACTGATACTTTTGCAACAATCTCGCTATATATTTCCCTGCGCCTAAGCTAGATACTGGGCTCAACTTGGCCAATTCTTTATCTACTTTTTTTCATAGACCTAGTTGGCTACTGGATTGCCTAAGTGCTACTACCCCTGGCAATGGCATACCACCTAAGTAAGCCAGTAGTGCCCCCCCACCAGTAGACAAATGTGACACTTGGTCAGCGTAGCCCAGTTTTCTTATCGCTGCTGCAGAATCACCACCACCAATCAGCGAAAAAGCGCCTTGCTTGGTCGCTTGTGCTACAGCTGCTGCTACTGCCTGCGTACCTTGCCGAAAGCTTGGCATTTCAAATACACCAAGAGGGCCACACCACAAAATTGTTTGAGCAGCCTGCACAATGTCCGCAAATTCCTGCTGTGCCTTGGGACCTATGTCCAAAGCCATCCAGCCAGTAGGTACTGTCCCGCCTGCTACCACTCTCTTTTCAACGGCCTCCTCCAGTCGAGGTGATATTACCACATCTGCCGGCAGCACCAGTTGTATCTCTTTTTTTTTGGCTTTTTGGGCCAACTGCCAGGCCAGCTCCACCTGGTTAGACTCTAACAAAGAGGCGCCCACCTGCCCCCCCAAAGCACTCTGAAACGTATTGGCTACCCCTCCACCCACCAGCAAATAATCGAGCTGGTCTAACAGCCGTTCTAAGGGTTGGATTTTATCTGAAATTTTGGCGCCTCCTATAATTGCCACGAATGGCTTTTTAGCTTTTTTTAAGATTTTATCAACGCTATTGAGCTCCTTTTGCATCAAATAGCCAGCCAGCTTGTCTTGAAAATAGTGGGCTAACAGCGTCGTGGAAGTATGGGCCCGATGTGCTGTGCCAAAAGCATCGTTGATGTATACGTCACCCCAAGCAGCCAATGCCTGTGCCAGGCTAGGGTTGCTTATTATTTCTCCAGCTTGAAACCGCACATTTTCTAGCAGCAGCACCTTACCAGGCTCAGGGTGCCGGACTTTTGCTTGTGCGTCAACACCTACACAGCTTGACTCAAAAGCTACTTGAGTGCCTAAAATCCGGCTCAGGTAGGGAATCAGGTGTTGCAAAGAAAACCGTTCCTCATATCCTTGTTTGGGTCTTCCTAAGTGTGACAACAAGACAGCCCCTCCCCCATCACCCAGCACCTTCCGAATGGTGGGGATGGCTTCTTGGATTCTGGTATCATCTACAACACCAAAGTGATCATCCAAGGGCACATTGAAATCTACTCGAATCAACGCCTTTTTCCCCTTAAAGTTGTATTCCTGAACGTAGCGCATCAGTGTTATTATTTTCTTGCAGTGACCCTATCAACACCCCACCTAGTGCTTATCTGCTTTTTTAAGTCGACTACTGACTGTCCTACCAATGCCTGTGTTGGGAACAAAGGTTGCTAAGATCGCCTCTGCGGGGAGGGCATCAAGCGCCCAGAGCGCGGCAAAGAGTTTTTGAATGCATTAAACATCCGAACCTATAGTATCCACCACGCCTTGCTAAGTAAGAGAAATTGTACTTATTTTTGAAGAGGGCGGATTTGTGTATACTTAGGATCAAAAATAAACCTTAAGCGTGTGAGTCAAAAGACAAAATTGACCATTCGGCTTGTTGCCGTAATGATTGTTCTCTTAGCATCGGGAATGCAACTACAGTTTGTGATAATCCCGGCCCTAAGTACTTATAAATTTTGGCTCGCTGTCGGGGCTTTTGCCTTGCTACTTATAACCGGCCACTGATGGCTCCTTTATAAATGACTAGTTTAGCCACTTACGCCAAAAATCGTACCAGATCATACGGGGATTTTTTCTGTTTTTGCACCATGCCCTAAAAAGCCAAAGTGTGCTGTGGGCTTATTTCTCTTTCTTACACCTAGATCCAAAATCTTAAAATGAGAAAACGCATAGAATCCAAATAGTTATGGAAAAGATATCATATTACACTGAGGCAGGGCTGCAGAAGCTCAAGGATGAGCTCCATGCGTTGAAAATAAGGGGAAGAGCAACGGTTGCAGAGCAGCTGGCCGAGGCCCGAGACAAGGGCGATTTAAGCGAAAATTCTGAATATGATGCCGCCAAAGACGCTCAAGGCCTGCTAGAAATGAAAATCAGCAAGCTAGAACAAATAGTTGCGAATGCCCGTGTCATTTCAAAAGCGGACGTTGATACCTCTCAGGTCTCCATCTTGACTACGGTAAAAATTAAGAATACCAAACAAGGACAAATATTCACTTACACCATTGTGGCTGAGGAAGAAGCAGATTTAAAGGCAGGAAAAATATCTATTGAATCTCCTATTGGAAAGGGATTGCTCGGGAAAAAAGTAGGAGAAGTGGCAAGCATTAATGTGCCCGTTGGAAATCTAGCATTTGAAATTCTTGAAATTAGGCTATAGTGCTTGTAACGCAAGTATCTGCCCAACACAACTAAAAATTCACTTGCCATGCTCTAACAGATGATGGCCCATCACTACCTGAAATGACAAGCATATTTACTCAAATCATCAACAGAGATATTCCAGGCCATATCGTTGCTGAAGAGCCAGATTACATTGCTTTTTTAGATATTCACCCCCTGGCAGTAGGCCATACCCTGGTAGTGCCTAAAAAGGAGATAGATTATTTGTTTGACCTGGATGATACGCTGTTCACTGGGCTCATGGTCTTTACGAAAAAGGTGGCGGTAGGCATGCAGCAGGTAGTCCCCTGCTTGCGAGTAGGCATGGCAGTAGTGGGCTTAGAAGTCCCTCACGCACACATACATCTCATTCCACTCAACGACCTGTGCGATTTTGATTTCAAAAAGCCCAAGCTCCAACAGAGTCAAGCAGTGCTTAGTAAAATGGCCAATCAACTACAAGCTGCCATAGCAGATTGATTGCTCCTTGCTCCACACCGCACAAGAAAGAGAAAATGAGTATTGTGGAAATTCCTTCTTCCTTAAGCCTTAAATGCTACCACTCTTTTTCAAGAGATATAAAAAGTGACTTTGTGTACTCCTGTTTATACAAACTATAAGACTAATCTTGGTTGGCTGTACCCCATCTAGGGCAGCCCACCAGTCAATGCTACTCGTACCGACGACTACCCAAACGATCAAGACTAGTTTACGTATATTCGCCTGTATTACTTGACTTTTTTTCTTCAGTACACATTTAAAGCACTCGAATAACCTCCAGTATGGAAAATTATCCTTGGCTGCAACATTATCCTCAGGCTGTATCAACTACAATTGATCCTGGCCGTTACCAATCACTTGTCAGTTTTTTCGAGGAATGCTTTGAAAAATACCAAAGGCTACCCATGTTTGAAAACATGGGTAGGGTGATAACTTACCGCGAGGTAGACAATCTTTCCAAGGCTTTTACTGCCTATTTACAAAAGTATACGAGTTTACAACCCGGCAACCACATAGCCATTCAGTTGCCTAACCTGCTGCAATATCCTATCGCGCTATTGGGCATACTCAGGGCAGGTATGGTGGTGGTCAATATAAATCCTTTGTACACCTCCTACGAAATGGAGCACCAGCTCCAAGACTCCAAGGCCAAGGCCATCGTCTTACTGGCCAATTTCGCGCGCAACTTAGAGAAAATATTATCTAAAACTGCTATACAAACAACCATCATCACTGAAGTAGGGGATATGCTGGGTAAACTAAAGGGGCCTCTAGTCAACTTTTCGGTCAAGCATATGAGACAGCTCGTCCCACGCTATGATTTACCCCAGGCCATTGCCTGGAAAGAAGTACTTCGGACGGGACAGCAGACAAGCTTTCATCGAGTCAGCCCACAGAGCGACCAAACTGCTTTTTTACAATATACAGGGGGTACCACGGGTGTATCCAAAGGTGCAGTGCTTACGCATCGGAACATTGTAGCCAACATAGAACAGATGACTTCTTGTATGCGCGTGAAGCTGCAAGAGAAAAAGGAAATAACCATTACCCCACTACCACTTTACCACATTTTTTCTCTAATTGTCAACCTGCTCGCTATGATGCAACTAGGAGCCAAAAATGTACTGATCACCAACCCCAGAAATATAAAGGGCTTTATCAAAGAGTTGCGAAAGCATCGTTTTACGTGTATTTCAGGAGTGAATACACTGTTCAGTACGCTATTGACACACAAAGGGTTTGCATCCCTGGATTTTTCTAGCCTCAAGGTTGCCCTGGCAGGAGGTATGGCACTCCACAAGGCAGTGGCCAAACAATGGGAAGCCACAACTGGTACTCCTTTGGTAGAAGGATATGGCTTGACAGAAGCCTCACCTGCGGTAACTTGTAACATGTTAGATGGCACGCATCGCATAGGTACCATTGGTGTTCCGCTGCCAAGCACAGTAGTAAAAATAGCAGATGACAATGGCAAAGAAGTGGCCTGCGGCATACCAGGTAATTTGCTTGTAAAAGGGCCACAAGTAATGCAAGAATACTGGCAGCAACCTGAAGAAACAGCCCAAGTATTTGTAGAAGATTGGCTCCAAACAGGCGATGTGGCAGTGATGGACCAAGATGGATTTATCAGGATCATTGATCGCAAGAAAGAAATGATTAATGTATCTGGCTTTAACGTATATCCCAGTGAAATAGAAAACGTGGTAAGTGAACACCCTAAAGTGCTAGAAGTAGGCGCCATTGGTGTGCAAGACCAAAGTGGCAAAGAAGAGGTAAGACTATACGTTGTAAGGAAAGACCCCCAACTAACAGCAGAGGAGTTAATTGCTTACTGTAGAGAACGGCTCACCAGGTACAAAGTGCCCAAGCATATTGTGTTCAAGGATAGTATTCCCAAATCAAATGTTGGCAAGATTTTGAAAAGAGTGCTAAAGGAAGAAGCTATAAAGAATACAACAGGCCAGAGCATGTAGACTGTTACATTTCTGGCAATTGTACTTCCACAATGCTTACTCACCTTTGGGGTTGTTGATCTTTTCTCATGCTTAAGCACAAAAAAATCACCGTACCTTCATTATGACTGCCGCTCTTACTGTATAGATTTTGACAATCATCCAACACATCAAACAAAATACCTTCACGCTATTGACTATAGTATGGGGTTTCTCTGTTGCAGGTTGTCGAGATTTTAAAGACTGTCGTACACCCTACAAGTCTTTTGTGGTGGTAACATTCATCCCCATCAACAAAGACGATACCGCTACCCCCAACGCCGCCATTCTAGAAGTACTACAGCAGTTCCCTGCAAACAAGGCTTGCGAGCTACCCCTAGAGCCCGATGCCTATTTTACCACTAGGCATATTAATTCTCCCGATTTTTCTGATACACTGACGATCTACTACCAGAAGGAGGCAGTACTTATCTCTCACCAGGGTGGTTGTGCATACAAGTATAGGCTCAAAAAAATAACGTCTACTCTCGGTGGGAAATACAAAATTATCAACAAGGAGTTAAGTACACTCAATGACTCAGATATTGACGTTCAGATATATTTGTAGCGTTTTCCTCTGTCTAGGGATGCTTGCAAGTAGCTTACCCACACGGGCCAAGACGCGGTATTGGCCTACGGGTATCCAGTTGGGCATGGATGTATTCCGCCCTTTCCAATACAAGTATTATGGACGCCAAGGCACTCCGTATGAGTTGAATACTTCTATAGACTTCGCAAGGTGTATTCTTGAAGGGGACTACGGATGGGGTAGTATCCACTGGAAAGGATGCAGTGAAAAAACGAGCACATCATCCTACTATGCTAGCGATGGTCAATATTTTCGAGTGGGTCTAAACTATAATTTCCTCCAAGACACCCCGAATAAAAATATGGCCTTCTTGGGGTTTCGATATGCCAGAAGTTTCTTTCAGGACCACCTCGTCAGCAAGGTGTCCTATGATAGCAGAGGCCCAATCAAAAATCAGGATATTTCTATAGATAGCAAGCAGCACAACGTGAAGGCGCGCTGGTTCGAGGCAGTAGCCGGGGTAAAAGTCAAGGTCTGGAAGCTGCTGTATGCAGGTGGCACCATGCGCTACAAATTCGGCCTCCGCATTGACCAGGCTAACTGCCATACTCCCTATGACGTACTTGGGTGGGGGCTAAATGATGATGAACCTTTTGGCTTTAATCTCTACCTCTCCTTACACATCCCTTTTGTATACGACACACCACCTAGCAGCCCGAAAGAGTAGCCAACTTATTTCCAACCAAGTCAGGCCTAGCAAATACTACTTGAAGTAACTAAAACTGTGTTGTGGATCTAGTTGAACTAAGAACTGGTACATTAGTGCAATGACATGCTCTATGTCTTGCTTATGTACCATCTCTACGGTTGTGTGCATGTATTTAAGCGGCAAGGAAATCAGCCCAGAGGCTACCCCTGCATTAGAATAAGCAAAAGCATCCGTATCAGTGCCCGTGCGGCTGGAAGATGCTTGCCTTTGAAAAGGTAGTTGGTGCTTCTGAGCTACTTCAATAAGCATCTTCAGCACATTCCGCTGTACTGCAGGAGCATGGCTCAAAACCGGGCCCTTGCTGCAGGCAATATCCCCTTCTTTGATTTTATTGTAGAGCGGAGACTGGGTATCGTGTGTCACGTCTGTAACAATGGCTAAATCAGGCTGGAGACGGTGGGCAATCATGGCTGCTCCATGGAGCCCCACTTCTTCTTGCACTGCATTTACGATATAAAGCCCGAAGGGTAATTTTTGTTTGTTTTCGTGGATCCTCTTGGCTACTTCAGCAATCATAAAACCACCTATTCTATTGTCTAGACCACGACCTGCTAAAAAATTCTGGTTGAGGGTGATTAAGTCCGCATCAAAAGTTACCACAGAGCCGACGTGGATACCTAGTGCTTCCACTTCTTCTGCTGAGCTGCATCCACAGTCTAGCACGATCTTTTCCACATCAAGTTTGGGGGTCTTTTCTCTATCCTCGCGCACATGAATCGCTGGCCAACCAAAGACAGCAGATATGGTGCCATTTTCAGTATGAACTTTAGCACGCTGAGAAGGGGCAATTTGGTAATCGGAACCACCGTTACGAATCACATAGATGTACCCCTCTTTGGTAATGTAATTAACGAACCAAGAAATCTCGTCAGCATGGGCCTCAATCACTACTTTGTAGGATGCTTGAGGGTTAATAATGCCTACTGCCGTACCATAAGCATCTGTCAAGCAATCATCTATATAAGGATTGAGGTAGTCTAGCCAAATCTTTTGGCCAGCTGTTTCGTAGCCTGTAGGAGAGGTATTGTTAAGGTATTTAAATAAGAAGGATTCGCTTTCTCTGTACATGTTTCAAATCACATTTAAAGTTATCGATAAGTAAGAAGTTGAACACAATCATACAAGGAGACGAACTCAGCTACTCATCTTCTACCTCCACTTGCCAAAGATTATCTCGCTATTATTCTGCTCACTTCGCGGGCCCCTGGAAGCTACCCTTATAGTACACAAGTTGCCCATCTTTGTCTCTAGTGAGCACATAAACCACCTCGGGAAAAAGCAGTAAAAAGCTTTCCCTGTGATAGGCGCTGTTGTCAGCCGCTGCTGCTTTTGTATCCTTTCCTCTTCGGGTAAGTTATGACTGAGGTGCATGGTGTGGGGGTAGGTGTGGGTCACGGTGTAAAATTGAAGCTCAGCCTCCCCATTTTTCTTGACGAAGTCTGCCAAAAACACCTGCAGCATCAACTTTTTAGCGCGCAGCAAAAATGAGTTTGACCTGATACCTCCTCATATGCACTACTTTCATCGGACCCTTACAATGTAGCGAGACTATTGCAGAATAGTTACTAGTTGTCTTGTACTCTTTTTGGGAGGCATATCCGGACCATTGAGTGCTAAGTCCTCCTGAATGGTGTTGTTAAGGCTCAATTACCTTCTCTTCTTCTCTCTTCTTTGTCTGCGTTCTACCATAGTATCCTCATCTTTGATTACAAACCGACCAGAGGTTCAACAAGTCTCAACGCTTATTTCCTATCTGTTCTCTCACACATTAAACAGAAAATGTATGATGTCTCCATCTTCTACTACATAACTTTTCCCTTCAATGCGTACTTTCCCTGCTGCCCGGCAAGCTAATTCTGTTTTGTAGTGTAGATAGTCTGAGAACTTGATTACTTCAGCCTTAATGAACCCTCTTTCAAAGTCGCTATGAATAACCCCTGCTGCCTGCGGCGCCTTGGTGCCAGTCCTAATGGTCCAGGCCCTTACTTCTTGAGGGCCTGCTGTAAAATAGGTGATGAGGCTGAGTAGTTTATACGAAGCACTGATTAATGTCTCTAGTGCAGAAGACTTAAGACCATAATCTTCAAGAAAGAGATTCTTTTCACTCGGTGTTAGCTCTGTCATTTGGGCTTCGAGCGCGGCACAGACTAAAACTATCTCAGCATGTTCTTCCTTGACAGCTGTCCGAAGTTGTTCTACGTAGTTATGAGTGCCTTTTTGAAGCGTTTTTTCATCAACATTGGCTACGTAGAGTACTGGCTTTAGGGTAAGGAGTTGCCAAGATTTAACTATGAAAGCCTCAGCTGCATCTATAGCAACAGTACGCGCACTGCCCCCTTGGGTAAGTTGTGCTGCAAAGCGTTCCAAGAGACCGAATTCTTGCTGGGCCTCCTTATTCCCAGATTTGGCTATTCTCTCAATCTTTTCCAAGCGCTTGCGGACTGTCTCTAAGTCCTTCATTTGTAGCTCATAGTCTATCACCTCTTTATCAAAGGCTGGATCTACCTGTCCTGCCACATGTACCACTTGGCCGTCCTGGAAGCACCGCACTACATGAACAACGGCATCTACCTCCCTAATATTGGCTAGAAATTTGTTGCCGAGCCCTTCTCCTCGGCTAGCACCTTTTACCAAGCCGGCAATATCCACAAACTCGACGCATGTGGGGATAAGCTTTTGGGGGACTACCAAAGAGCCTAGTAACTGCATTCGCTCATCTGGCACTTTGACAATACCTATGTTAGGTTCTATGGTACAAAAAGGAAAATTTTCGGCAGTAGCATTGCTATTGGAAAGCGCATTGAAAAGTGTGGACTTACCTACATTGGGCAAGCCTATGATGCCATATCTTAGGGCCATTAAAGAAGAAGATTATGGTGGTAGCGAGAAACAAGGGGGCAACTAAAAAGGTACTGAGTCTGCCAGCAAATTATTACTAAAAACATTGCGAAACAGCCTAGTGCTCACCTATTACCTTCAGCCAAATGTAGCGCTGGAGTCTGTGTATTTTTTGACGGTATTGCGGGGAGAGGACTCTTCGTTGTTGCTGTGTTCAAACTGATCAAAGTCATAGTCAGGTAGCAGTTCTTTTTTAACGTGTTCTACCGCTTCATTCAAGGCTCCTATAAATTTGTTGAGATCTTCTTTGTACAAGAAAATTTTGTGCTTTTCGTAGCAGTGTCCGTTTTCTTTAAATTTCTTCCTACTCTCTGTAATCGTGAGATAGTAGTCATTGGCACGTGTAGCCTTTACATCAAAAAAATAGGTTCTTTTACCTGCCTTGACCCTCTTCGAATAAACCTCATTAGTCTCTCTATGCTCTTCCAAAGTTTTTAAAAGTTTAGGTTACACAATAACTCACACAACCCACAAATGACGGTGTTTCAGGGGAGTAAAACAAGGAAGAAAATATTCAGTCTCCGTGCAACCAAGTCTTCTTGTGCTGTAATTCTTTTTCTGTCTCTTGCCGGTTTAGATCTAACACACAACAGTCTACTGGACATACTGCTGCGCATTGAGGCTCCTCATGAAACCCTACACATTCTGTGCACTTGTCCGAAACGATATAGTAGAATTCATCAGAGTAAGCGCTTTGTGGGGTATGGGCATCTACCATGGTACTCCCTATGGTTACTTGTTTTAGGCTAGTACCTTCAGCAAATTTCCAATCCACTCCGCCTTCATAAATAGCGTTGTTAGGGCACTCTGGCTCACAAGCACCGCAATTAATGCATGCATCGGTAATCATAATAGCCACAACCAAGCTTTTTGTGCTGAGGCGACAAGGTAGTGAAAGTTTCAAGTCAAGCGCAAGTATATTTGGTAGCATTCTGGCAAACCAAGCACTGGAGAAATACCAAGGAGTCTTAATGTATGCAAAGAGTTTTTTTTTAGGTGGATTTTGTTTTACTTGGCTGTTCGTGCTTTTTGTGATCCGGGGATGCGGATAAACAGCGTATACCAATAAGCAGTTATGGAAAAAATAGACCGATTGAAGTGCTCTTTGAGCCAAGCGACGGAGCAGCTGCTTAACCAACAAGTGGGTATGGAGGGTAGGTCATCTGCGCACTACTTAGCCATGGCTTCTTGGTGTGATACACAGGGCTACAAGCATGCAGCGGAGTTTTTGTATCACCATGCTGAAGAAGAGAAAGGGCACATGTTGAAGCTATTTCGTTATATCAACGATGCGGGAGGGCATGCCATACATCCCGAAATAACTGAGATTCAGCATACTTTTAAATCATTTAGGCAAGTCTTTGAGCTAGTGCTCGCCCACGAAACCAAGGTAACACAGTCTATTCACCATTTGGTCGACCACTGCTTTGCTGTCAAAGACTTCTCTACATTCAACTTCTTACAATGGTTTGTAGCGGAGCAGATCGAGGAGGAGGTCTTGACCAGGAGGGCTGTGGAACTATTTGATGTGATTGGGGAGGAAGGAATTGGGTGCTATACCATAGACAAAGCACTCGGAGCATTAAAAGATAGTGCCTAGACGCTAGCGTGGCATCTTGGATAGGGAATAATGGATATAGTGCCACCTTCCAGCGCCCGGTTTTGTTCAATCTCAACCCCACAATGGTCCTCAGTACGAGACCTTTGCATAATCTACCCAGATTCTCTCTTCCTCTAGAGGAGGCACACTTTTTAAGTGTTTAGGCTGCTTAACGCCCCCTTTTTGGGGGTGTTAGTTGCTCTTGGGAGCACTTCTTCTTCATTTTTCTTACCTTTTGGACATAACTATCCCCGGGAGTCTATATAGTCGATCCTTAACAAAGGGGAAATTTCATTGCATACTATGCGTTAAGGGATATTTTTTGAGAATTTTACCCAAAATAGCGTAGCAAAAAACGCAAGGAGAGGATAAATTTAATCCAAAACCTTGCAGAAAATATCACCGTTGTGCTAGGAAAATCTCCTCA
>JBJORC010000032.1:0-15490 GCA_046049605.1 Bacteroidota bacterium | reverse complement strand
GCCACAGAAGCGCATAAAGGAGAGCGTATCATTGACTTGTTCTTCTATGCCGTAGTCACTGAGATTATACCAGGTCTGCAGTAAGGTCATCTTAAAGAGTACTAGCGCTGGATAGGCTTTTCTGCCTTGGGTTGCCTGTCCTGTGGGATAATACTTTTGCAGCACGCTAGTAACAGGCTCCCAACGATATAGCACTGTGGCCAACCTTAGGGTATAACGGAGTAATTTGATGAAGAGTAAGGGAGAAGAAGTACAGGACCTTTGCGCATTGTAGAACGACCTAAATGAACATTTTATGGTTGACAGGAAGAATTTTAATGCGATAATGTGAGCGCATCCCCGTTTTTAGGGAAAATGGATGGTAACTCGTGTCCATGAAGTGATTGGCAATAGCATAAAACTACCGAAACGTGCCCTAACTCATAAATTTACCGTGCAAAGGTCTCAGTATGTGTAAGCAAAAAGAATAACCTCAACTAAAATAAATAGAAGAAGTTCCAATGATGTGGGTGATACTGGATTCGAACCAGCGACCTCCCCGATGTCAACGGGACGCTCTCAACCAACTGAGCTAATCACCCTACTACTAATGTAGTGCGCAAGGGGGGATTCGAACCCCCACACTTATAAAAGCACCACCCCCTCAAGATGGCGTGTCTACCAATTCCACCACATGCGCAAGAACCGATGCAAAGTTACAAGTAGCAGTAGAAGTTGCAACCGAGTAGAGCCAGGTTATAGCATGGAGCTACACCACGAAAGCATTCAGGAACCTGCTTGAGTCAGTGTTGTTAATGCCGCTTGAGCAGCCTGCTGCTCTGCCTGTTTCTTGTTGCTTCCCTGTCCTTGGCCAGCTACTCGGCCTTCCACCACTACTTGGGCCGTAAATTCTCTGAAACGTTTGGCACGCTTCTCGGTTATAATTTCAAACTGTATGTTCTTGCGGTTCCTACTCGCCCACGTAACAATCTGGCTTTTGTAGTTTGTATCGGCTTGGATCAATTTTTCCAAATCAATGTAAAGGTGGAGTAGCCGATCAAGGATAAACTTGCGGCAACGTTTGTAACCTTTGTCCAAGTACACAGCACCAATGAGTGCCTCTAAGGCGTTGCCATAGATGAATTTGAGGCCCTCTTTTTGAATGGCTTTTCTGTTGTAGTGCAGCAACGTATCAATACCTACTTTCTTGGCCAGACTACCTAATGAGGCTCTGTTGACAATCCGTGCTCTAATTTCAGTCAAAAACCCTTCTTCTCTGAGAGGATATTTTTTAAACAGGTACTCCCCTATGATCAATGATAAAACAGCATCGCCTAAAAACTCTAGTCGTTCATTGGAGTTTGTATCCGTTTTTACAGAACTGTGTTGCAAAGCCAGCTTGTACAAGGCAAGGTTACCAGGCCTATGTCTGGTAATGGTATAAATGGCACTTCTGAGTTTTTGGGCTTCAGGGGTCCTGGCAGGAAAGAGCTTGCTCAATAACCCCCCCACTATTCTGCCCACTTTTTGTAAACAATGGAGGTATTGTGTCCTCCAAAACCAAAAGTATTACTAAGTACGATGTTGACAGGCCTGGGCTGTGCTTTATTAAAGGTGAAATTCATGCCTGGATCAAGGGTTTCATCATTAGTAAAGTGATTGATGGTGGGCGGAATTATCTGATGTTGTATGGCAAGGATGGCCGCAATAGACTCTACAGCGCCAGAAGCTCCCAGCAGGTGGCCCGTCATGGATTTAGTAGCGCTAATGTTGAACCGATAGGCATGTGCTCCAAAAACTTGTTGTATGGCTTTCACTTCACTGGCATCTCCTAGGGGTGTAGAAGTGCCATGCACATTGATGTAATCTACATCTTCGGGTTGTATCCCTGCATGCCTCAAAGCATTGGCCATGACCATCACTGCACCCATGCCTTCGGGATGTGGAGCTGTGATGTGATAAGCATCAGCTGACATACCAACACCTAGAAATTCAGCATAAATTTTAGCACCGCGAGCTCGAGCGTGCTCGTAAGATTCTAGGATAAGGGCACCTGCTCCTTCTCCCATCACAAAACCATCCCTGTTTCTGTCAAAAGGCCTAGAAGCTGTTTGAGGGTCCTCATTTCTTTCCGAAAGTGCTTTCATAGCGCTGAATCCGCTGATCCCTATGTCCGTAATGGTAGCTTCTGAACCTCCGGCTACCATGATATCTGCATGGCCCAGCTGAATGAGTTGAGCTGCATCGATCAGGGCATTACTTGCAGAAGCGCAAGCGGAAACAGTAGCAAAATTAGGCCCTCTCAAACCGTAATTGATGGAAATGTGCCCTGAAGGCATGTTAGCGATCATCTTGGGGATGAAGAAAGGACTCATCCTGGGAGTTTCTCCACTGTTCGAAAAATCTATAATGGATTCTGAAAGACTCTGCAAACCGCCAATGCCAGTGCCCCAAATGACCCCTATCCTTTCCGATTTTTCTTTTTCCAAGGCTAACCCTGCATCTTTGAGGGCTTCTTCACATACTACAAGAGCGTATTGAGAGCAAGGGTCCATTTTTCTGGCCTCCTTCCGCTCAAAATGGTCTTCTTCCCGGTAGCCCTTCAGCTCGCAAGCAAACCGAGTCCTACGCTTTGAAGCATCAAACCGTGTGATAGGTGCCGCACCACTCACCCCCTTCGAAAGGCCTTGCCAGTACGCCTCTATATTGTTTCCAATGGGTGTTAACGCTCCTAAGCCGGTGATGACGATTCTTTTAATATCCATGAGAACAATCAAGAAGAACTTGAGCTAGTATACAGGCTGGCCTCTTTACCTTATTGTAAATTTTTCTCAAGGTAAGCAATGGCTTCCCCTACCGTTTGTAGCTTTTCCGCTTCCTCGTCTGGAATAGAGATGCCGAACTCTTTTTCAACATCCATGATGAACTCCACCTTGTCTAAGGAATCTGCTCCTAAATCATTAGAAAAATTAGCCTCAGGCTTCACTGCTGATGCATCAACCCCCAGCTTGTCAATAATGATGGTAGTTATTCTTGATTTTATTTCTGACATTGTCTGCGATTATTTCGTTGGCGAGCCTGCAAATAAATGGATTATTTAGGACTTTACAAAGCTGTATGCCCCGCTTTGGATGCATCTGTAGGCGCTGGGTTAAATGTTTAACAAGCCGGTGGGCGTCTTGTGAAGAAGAAACAACTCATTGTCACCGACCCACTACAAGGTGCTACCTTGCTGGGCGTTGCCAGCGGACTGAAAGCGTATAAACTTGCATGGCTGATCAACCAAACTACAACTCTCAACTTGGCCAAAGTAGCAGATTTGCACTTTGAGCCACTAGGCCATGCAGCCAACTGCACTACCTGTTTCTTGTTTGCAACTGAACATTGTACATGTAGGCTCATCAAAAATAGGGGCGTGACGGGTGAAGAAGAAACGGTAAGCTACTTGGTTCCAAGCCTGAAGCGCATTGATTTCTTTTTCTCTGTACAGGATTTTACACAAGCTTTCGATGTTGATTCATTTTGCAGTGCTCTAAAGGCCACCAAAAGTGTAGCGTACGTAACCAGCCTTGATCTGGAAATGTACCAAGACAGGGCTCATTTATTTTTTAATTGATCAATCAGTACTCATAATCACCGCCAGGCTTTCTTCCAGAAGCTTTAGTGAGCCGAGCTATATTGATGGTCAACATGCCCATCCAGGCTAGGAGGTGCTCCACACATGCTAACGATTAGCATAGTGTTATTGACACAGCGCTCGCTTACACGCTAAACTGAAGACCGTCATACGCTAAATAGATGTTCCTAGGAAGCTCTTTCGAGATTTCTTGGTGGCATCCTAGGTGATGCCCCATGTGTGTTAGATAGGTCACTTTAGCATTGACTTGCTGGGCAAGAGCAATGGCCTCTGTTAAACTAAAATGAGCAAGATGTGGCTCCTTCTGAAGGGCATTCACGATCAAAACAGTAGTGCCTCTTATTTTGACTACTTCCTCCTCAGCAATACTTTTGGCGTCTGTAATATAGGTTAACTCGCCCAGCCTAAATCCCCAAATGGGCAAAGTATGGTGGTATACCCGAATAGGAATGACGGTCAGGCTTTTGATCTCAAAAGGACAATTTTCGATGGTATGGAGCTCAAAATTAGAGATTTCCTGGTGCGGTGTTTTTGCAAATAAATAAGTGAATTCTTGTTGAAGGCACCCAAGTACATGGGTGCTAGTGTAGAGGGGTATTGCCTTCTTTTGTTTGAGGACAAAGCTTCTCATCTCGCTGAGCCCCCCAGTATGGTCCCTATGCCCATGGGTCAATAAAAGCGCATCTAGCCGATCGATCCCTGCACTGAGTACTTGCTGCCTCAGGTCAGGCCCTGAATCGATGAGTATGCTTGTGCCGTTTTTGGCAAGATAAATGGAGCTTCTAAGCCGTTTGTCTTTGACATCTGATGAGTGGCAGGTGGGGCATGAACAGGCAATAACGGGGACTCCCTGCGATGATCCCGTGCCAAGAAAGGTAATCGTCAAAATCAGGGCTTCTTAAGGTTCGTAACCTAATAACATCTTTTCGTATTGCTGCGATGCTAGCTTAATTGTCAGCACTATTGATATACTCCAAAAGCAATTCCATCCAAAATGGAGCGCACGTCTGTTCATAAAAGCATAGTACCAGGCGGTATAGGAATAGTTTACAAGACCCATTAGCTTTTTATTTCCCGTATTCCCTACTATTTTTGCAGTGCTTTAAAAGAAAGCTGATTCCGTAGCTCAGTTGGTAGAGCATCTCCCTTTTAAGGAGAGGGTCCTGGGTTCGAGTCCCAGCGGGGTCACTGGTTAGCAGGTCATTGCAGAAAAAAAAACCGTTGTGATTCTTGTTGCGTTAATCCTCATTTTCTAGCAATCTCTCATTACCTCCTGCTGTCAATTCCCCTTCTGAACTAGCTATAATAACAGCTGCAACGGCATCTCCCGTAATATTGGTGACTGTTCTGCACATGTCTAAAATCCTATCAGGCGCCAAGATCAAAGCTATTCCTGACGAAGGTATGCCCAATGATTGTAGTAACACCATAGTCGTCACCATAGCCCCCCCAGGCACTCCTGCCACACCAATAGAAGAGATGACTACATTGGCAACAATTACAAGCTGTGCTGTAACGGGTAGGTATAGTCCTAGAGCCTGGGCAATAAAAACAATGGAAACCCCCTGATAGAGGGCTGTTCCATCCATGTTTACAGTAGCTCCTAGCGACAATACGAAGCGGCTAATCTCTTCAGAAATGCCTAGGTGTTTTTCTACCCTTTCCATGGTGACCGGCAAAGTAGCCGAGCTGGAGCTGGTGGTAAAGGCTACTAACTGTGCGGGGTATATGCCTTGAAAGAAGTTGATGTAGCCTATTTTTGTAAATAGTCTTAGAATGATGGGATAGACAACAAAGGTCATGAGTGCTAACCCAAAAATGACAGTGGCTACATACCACAATAGCGCATAGAGTATCTCAAAAACTTCGTTAGGATTGTTATCTCCTGCTACTTCTACCAACAAGGAAGCGACCAATGCAAACACCCCGATAGGCGCCAGCTTCATAATAAATCGGATCAGCTCTATGATCGCATCATTGAGGCCTTCAAAGAACAGGACAACAGGCCTGCTCTTTCTAGGTGGGACTTTCAGTAATGCTACTCCGAGCAGAATAGCAACCAATACTACTTGCAGCAAATTTTCATTGTTACTCATACTGGCCACTAGGTTTTCAGGAACAAGGTCCACGAGAAGTTGCAGGGGATTACCTTTTTCCTTGGTTGCTTGCGTAGTAGCCACGTGCTGTTCTGCCTCACCATTATAAAGTATCATAAGGCGGTCTCTAGTTTTTTCAGAGATGACCTTTCCGGGTTTGATTAGATTAGCAATCATGAGACCTAGTGCAACGGCCAAGATGGTAGTAGCAGTGTAGACAAGAAATGTTTTCCCCCCAATTCTCGAAAGCTTCGCAATATCTTCAATACTAGTCACACCAACTACAAGCGAGACAAAGATGAGCGGGATAGCGACCATCTTCAAGCTATTCAAGAAAACGGTACCAAGGGGCTTAATGTAGTTAATGGTAAAAGAGGGAGCCCAACCTAACTTTACGCTTAGCAGCGCAAATGAAAGTCCCCAAACCAGCCCTATCAGAATCTGAATATGTAAAGTAATTTTTTTCATGTCTTTCTGTTTTTACAGCTGAGTAGAAAGGCACCGTAGGATTTACGCCCATGTCCCTGATTACGGAGGATGGTAATGATGACGGAAAAATCAAGAGGGAACGGGCATACCCATTCACCGGATATTTTTTTAGAGACGTGTTACCCACTGAGCCAAGAACTTGGCGTGCATAACAGTCAGCTAACCAGCATATCTCAAAAACGCAGCGGGCATTCTTTGAAAAGAGGGCATGAAATAGGTAAAATTACCCGCTATTCACGTGAACAGCTTATATTTTTAGGGGAGCCACTCCCTCAGGGTAATGACGCATCATTTTGCCAGCCAGAAACTCTTCAGTAGCGATAATGACAGGCTTGGGCTGTTTTTCATAAGATTTAGAGATTTCTATATGCTCTTTATTTTCAAAAACTTCCTCTGCGTTGTCTGAATGCGAAATAAATTCACTAAGCTTGGTATCTAGCTCTTCTTTGGTTTTTACGACAATTTGTTTGGCTCTTTTAGCAATGATCACTACGGTCTCATAAATATTGCCCGTGGGTTTTAGCAGTTCCACGAAATTTTTTGGGGTTAGAGCTATGCTTTGCTTCATCATCGTTAACGATTTAGTGTGTTTTCACGGCTGCCTTGTTGACAGAGGATAAGTTTCCATATATCTCTTCCACTGCCAGAATATATTGGCTATCAGGATAGTTATCTAAAAATTCTTGACAGTACTTAATGGCAATATTTGACTGTTCCTTTTGGTCGGTTCCCTCTATTTTTTTGAGGTATCGATATTGTGCATCAGCTTTTAGGTAAGATGCTTCTTCGTTGTAGGAAGAAGCAGGAAAGTCCTTTTGAAAATTCCCTAGCGTTACAACGGCTGCCCGGTAGTGGCTCAGCTGGTAATAGAACTTAGCATTGTTAAAATCCTTGAGGGCAAGTTTATTATCCAGTACCCCTATTTGGACACTAGCTTCGTCCACATAAGCACCCCCAGGATAATAACTAAGGTAGCCACGAAGTAAATGGGCCGCCTCTTGGGTGAGTGCTTGGTCAAGCTTCACATCAGGTGAACTCAAATGCAGCGCATGTCCTTGCATGTACATGGCCTCTTCTACACGGAGATCTCCGAGGAATGTTTCACGAAAATACTTGAAGCGATCTGAGCTTTGTATATACTTCTTTTGATAGAAGCTGCAATAAGCCTGGTAAAAACATGCAGACACTTCCTCTTTTTTTCCTCGAAGCAGGGGAAGAGTCTCTTCAAATAACCGCAATGCTTCGTAATAATCTCTGGCCTCATAACACGCAACAGCCTGCTGATATTTGGTAAGCCCTGTGGATGTGCTTTGTAACGCACAAGAAGAAAGGAGTCCTAAGACTAGCAGTGAAGTACAAAGGTTCCTGTATAACATAGGGCGCAAAAGTAGGCGATAGTAACTACTTTGTCAAAGTTCCATTAATTAATAGCAAGGCACAGGCCTCAGCGATCTTTATTGAGCTTAAATTTTTTATACACTTCCCGTGTTCCATAACCATGCTCTACCACTTCTTGTCTGGTAGGCTGTTCGGTAATTCTCCAGTTGAAATTCTCTAGCTCTTTGGCTTCTTCTAGAATTTCGTGTGGTGGATAAAATGCACCCACCGGTTTATGCCGAAATGTGATGCCAGCTATGGCACCTTCTTCCATATCGATACGAATCTGACCACATCGTAAGTGGTTCATTCCCCTTAATTGTCCACTGTCGTCCACAACAAAATAAATACTCTCTGCATTCCCGTCTATCTCTATGGATTCCATCTTATTTTCCTTAAAAAAAGAGACCATACTTCTCCCTCGTAGTTGATTATAGTGCCCTGTAACTTCTTCAGAGGCAACAAAAGCACGGGTGTTCATATGCATTTCATGTAACGACTTGTTTTGAAGCAGGATGTATACAGAATCAGCAGTAAGCTGGCTTGCATTACTCCAAAAGATAGGATCACCATAAAAATAAATGGTGGAGTCAGCACCTTGATAGACCATGGTGTCAGCTTTGCCTTGGAAGTCTTTTTTGTAGAGTTTTACGTTGTGGTAGGCACGTACTATGGTGTTATCGGTGCCATCTTTGGTTGGCTCTTTTTCTGTGGCCACAAAAGTATCCGCAGATAGGTACAACGTGTCTTCTTCCAAAATCTTTGTCATCAATGCGTTACCGTAGACCTTGGCTATGCCCTTCTTTTTTTGATATTGGCCATAATCACCCGAAATAATCACGTCGTCTTCTTTAGCCACAAGTTTGACATGGCCGGTAGCTGTGTAAATTTCTTCTGCTTTGTCTAACCTGAGCAAGTCGCCATGCAGTGTATAAGCTGCTGTCTCTACTGCGCTCTGCGCAAAGGTGCTCTGTTGGCTGCTGGTATTATACTCTCCTCCCTCATGGGTTGTAAGTGTATGCTTACCATCTTTGCTAGTAACTTTTGTAAGGCCTCCGAACTGGGCTATTTTTGTAACAGTATTGTAATGCAAGGTATCGCACTGCAGGGTATAGTCTTGATTAACCAGTTTTACTTTTTGATCAAAGGTGGCTGTCTTATCCAGGTCGTTATACTGCCCAGACTCACTGGTCAGCACATTGTCTCCTTCTATCAGTTTTCCTCCCTGCATAAAGTGCCCTTGCTTGGTCTCTGTGTCATAGTCAAAATGATCTGTATAAAAGGCCGCATCACCTGAGTTATAAATCACGTTGCCGCGCAACCTAGCTAAATGGTTTTCTTCATCATAGAAGAGCCGATCTGCTACGATGATAGAGCCATCCTCATAAATAATCTCAACATGACCTTGGGCTTCAATGAGTCCTCTGTCTTTGTAGTGAATGGCATTATCAGTTTGTATGGTGCATTTTTCTAGACCAAAAACGACGTTACCCATCAGCCTCGTGCATGGTTCACCGTTAATTACATCACTCTCTAAATGCTCGGCGCGAAGTCTCACTTTTTCCTGTGCATCAGCCACCCTATAGACACCTAGTAGCACCAGAAGAAAAAGTTTCCAGTACCATCCTCTCCACTTACCTCCAGGACATGCCATACCTGGTTGTTGCTTACCGATATGTTGATTCACCGCAGTATCTTTAAAGCTGAGCATCTTGACAAACCAGTACGGCTTGAGCCGTTTATAATAATATCCATACGGCCAGTAGCTGCCTTGATAAAGCAACCATCGGCTATATTTTTTACAAAGCTACTCAATACCCACATGCTGGAAGAATTTCTTGGCTTTGTCCTTAAAAAAAAGCTCTTGCCACAAAAAGGGCCTACGCTCTTGGCAGTAAGTGGGGGTGTGGACTCTGTAGTGATGAGTGCTCTTTTTCATCAAGCAAACTTAAGCTTTGCTATGGCCCACTGCAATTTCGGCCTGAGAGATATGGCATCAGATCAAGACGAGGCATGGGTCCGTGCCTTAGCACAACAATACGAAGTTGCTTTTTACGCCCATGCCTTTGATCTGTCCACTTATGCACAAGCACAGGGCCTATCTATTCAGATGGCTGCCCGGACGCTCCGTTATACATGGTTTCAGACGCTCTGTGAGAAACATGGCTTTGAAAAAGTGGCCACTGCACACCATGGCAACGACAGCCTAGAAACCGTGTTGCTGCACCTTACTAAGGGCACGGGCATCGCAGGTCTTCATGGCATTTTGCCTGCACGAGGCAGGTACATCAGGCCCTTGCTTTTTTCTAACAAAGCTGAAATTCTAAAATATGCACAAGCGGAAGGGTTGACCTGGCGCGAAGACAGTTCTAATCGCCAAGATAACTATCAAAGAAATTTGATTAGAAATCAAGTAGTGCCTTGGCTTCAAAAGTTAAATCCTGGCCTGGAAGCTACCTTTAGGCTAACCTTGGAGCGGTTGGGCCAGGTAGAAGCGGTATTTAACGAACAGGTAGCAACCGTTTGCCAACAAATATGCCACCACCAGGGAACAGACTATTATGTAGCTATTCATGCCATACAAGACAAACCTTGGGCCCCAGTAGTAGCGTGGGAGTTGCTCAAGTCTTTCGGGTTCAAATTTATACAAATCAGCAATCTATTGGCCCAAAAACATCCCAGTGGCACAATGCTTGAGGCTGCTAGTCATCGGCTTTATGTAGACCGAGGGTATTGGATTGTGACACCTCATACCGAGTCAAGCTACCAGACCTACACAATCGATGTACCTACGAAGTCTATGACCGTGCCGCCTCATACGCTCCAGTGCACCCACATACCTAGAGCGCAGTATACAATAGTGGCCAAAAAGGAAGTAGCTGCCCTGAACAGAGCCCAATTGAAGTTTCCCTTGGTCGTACGCAAGTGGCAACCAGGTGATGTATTTTACCCCCTAGGTATGCAGCATCGAAAAAAACTAAGTGATTTTTTAATCGACAACAAAATCCCCGTCCCCTTGAAAGCACAGGTGTGGGTGGTGACCTCTAGTGATAAAATTGTGTGGATACTGGGCCATAGAATCGATGATCGTTTCAAAATCACGGCGAGTACACAGCAGGTATATGAAATGATGCTCAAGACGATTCCTGGGCAGGATGAAGGCTGATGGTATGGTTGTTTTTCCGCATGTGTAAACTGGGGGAAGCATAAAAAACAGGTGCACCATGATCATCCTCATAAATCAAAAAGGCAGCTAGGTCCTCTTGTTGCGCTAGCAACTCCTTAGAAAAAGCCAACCCACGCACCATCATGGCTGTGGCGTACGCATCGGCAGTCCGACAGTCTTTACTCACCACCACAGCAGCCAGGAGTGTGTGCTGCGCAGGATAACCGGTAGAAGGGTCAATGATGCAACCTGAATTAGACGGATTTTTCCCCTTCTTGCTAGAAACGGCTACGGCCTTATTCACTAATTCTATGGTGATCTGCAGCTCAGCATCTACTAAAGAGGCTACATGTGGATGGATAGCTATTTGCCAGGCGTTGTTTTTGCTTGGCTTTCCATGTGTCACTGATTCACTCCCTAATGCTATCCACATATGTTCAATCCCGTATGTACGTAATAGGTCAGCTATTTGGTCTGCCGCATAGCCTTTCAGGATGCTTCTGAAATCTAGCTTAACACCTTCCTTGAGTTTCTTGATCCTTTGCGCATTGGCCACAACGTAGTCCAAACTAACATACTCACGAAGGGTGTTGACTTGCAGGCTGTCTGAATAAGAAATGTCGGCAGGACTACCCTCCCAAGCATTGACCAGTGGCAAGATGGTAGGATCAAAGGCACCTGCTGTGTTTCGGTAAACTTCTTTGCTCTTGGCAAAAACTGGGTAAAAGAAGGGCGATTCAAAATAAAACTCACTGCAATCATGCTCGTTGAACCTGGATAATTCTGAATCTGGTAAGGAAGTAGATAGAGCGTGATGCAAACGCACCAAGAGGGCATCGATTTCTTCTTGATAATTTCTCCCCCATCTGTCTACATATTGGATACGGTAGGGTGTATGCATAATCTCACCTTGCAGCGTCACCATACTAGGTCTCTCTAGTATGAGCCTGAGGGCAATGCCCCCTAACAAGACCAATGCCAAGATCCACTTTTTCTGTTTTACCCCCCTGCTCCACCTAGTCAAAATTTGGGAAACAGGAATTTTCCGAACCTGTGTTTTTATTTTCTGTAGAATTTTTTTGAAATGATACATGTAGTAATGGTAATCTCACCATCAATCAATCTCGCGCTACTCCATAACAGAGAAGGCATAAATAAAGCGCCAATTTAGCATAATCTGATTGAATAGGACAGTCTGTCTATAGCGGAGATACATGTTTCCTGGCTACCAGACTGGGTAAGCTATAGAGGATTAACATGAACCAGTCTTTATATTTGCCAGCATAGTTCAGTGTTCCTACTGTGGCTGGCACCAGAGTTTATAAAAAAAATCCGCTGATCACTGAAGGCGATGTTGTATGGCACACTATGATTTCAAGACGATAGAACAAAAGTGGCAGCGTTATTGGGCCCAACACGGAACTTTTCATGCAAGGACTTCCCAAGACCAACCTAAATACTATGTCTTAGACATGTTCCCATACCCTTCAGGTGCCGGTCTGCACGTAGGCCATTCCTTGGGTTATATTGCCTCTGACATTGTAGCACGTTACAAGCGCAGCCAAGGCTATAATGTATTGCATCCCATGGGTTTTGACGCGTTTGGCCTGCCTGCTGAGCAATATGCCCTACAAACGGGCCAGCACCCTGCTATCACTACTGCCCAAAACATCAAGCACTACCAAGCACAGCTACAGCGGTTAGGACTTTCATTCGATTGGGATCGCACTGTATGCACGAGCGATGCATCGTATTATCGATGGACTCAATGGATTTTTTTACAGCTTTTCCATAGCTGGTACGACACCCACCTGCAAAAGGCTCGCCCCACCCAATACCTGGTGGCGTGCCTGAACAAGGAGGGCAATGAAAACATACAGGCTGCTTGCGATGCAGATACTCCCACGGTCACAGCAGGGGCTTGGCAGCAAATGTCTGAAAAAGAACAACAAGCCCTACTCCTTAAATACAGACTGGCCTTCTTAGAAGACACCATGGTCAACTGGTGTCCAGCACTGGGCACAGTGCTGGCCAACGAAGAGGTCAAAGAAGGACTCTCAGAGCGTGGGGGACATCCCGTAGTACGTCAAAAGATGCAACAATGGAGCCTACGGATTACGGCTTATGCAACACGCCTTTTAGAAGACTTAAGGGAGCTGGACTGGCCTGCTTCTGTGAAGGAGATGCAACGCCACTGGATCGGTATGTCACAAGGTGCGACCATTGCCTTTCAAGCAACAACCCCAGATGACAGTATCTGTACCCTGCATGTCTTTACGAGTCGGCCTGAGACCCTCTTTGGCGTGACGTACCTAGTGCTGGCGCCAGAGCATCCTTTGGTACAGCCGTTGACAACAACGCCACAGCGAGCAGCCGTCACGGACTATGTAGCACAGTCAAAGAATCGCTCAGAAAGAGACCGATTGGCAGATGTAAAGTGTGTAACCGGGGTATTTACAGGTGCCTATGCCAAGCACCCTTTTACTGACCAGTCGCTACCCATCTGGATGGCCGATTATGTGATGGCAGGGTATGGTACCGGGGCAGTGATGGGAGTGCCAGCACACGACAGCCGCGACCATACTTTTGCGCAACATTTTAACTTGCCCGTTGTCCAAGTTATTGCAGGAGGTGATATAACAAAAGCAGCTCACGAAGCAAAAATAGGTAGACTCGTGAACGCTGATTTTTTGAATGGCCTTACGGTTCAGGAAGCCACAGAGAAAGTCCTAGAGAAGCTCATAGAAAGAAAACTGGGAACGCCTACAACCACCTTGCGCCTGCGCAATGCCATCTTTAGCCGACAGCGTTACTGGGGAGAGCCTTTTCCCATCTACTACAAGGAAGAAATGCCCTATGCCCTGCCTGAGGAGGCGTTGCCCCTCACACTCCCACCTGTCAAGGCCTACCAGCCTACCCCCACGGGCCAACCACCGCTGGGCAATGCCGACCACTGGCATACGGCAGCCGGAGACCCGCTAGAGCTGAGCACCATGCCAGGTTGGGCGGGCTCTAGTTGGTACTTCTTGCGCTACATGGACGCGCACAATGAGGAAGTTTTTGTAAGTCCAGCTGCACAAGCGTATTGGCAAGCGGTAGATTTGTACATGGGTGGTGCAGAGCATGCTACTGGGCATCTCTTGTATGCCCGCTTTTGGACAAAGTTTTTGTATGATTTAGGCCATATCAATACAAAAGAGCCTTTCCAAAGGCTGATCAATCAAGGCATGATTCAAGCCCTATCCAGCTTGGTCTATCGCATCAAAGGCACCCAGCAGTTTGTAAGCTATCATCTTAGAGAAAAATATGACACCGTGCCCATGCATGTGTCTATTGACTTAGTAAAAGACCGCATGCTGGATATAGAAGCTTTTAGGAAGTGGCGACCTGAGCTACAAGACGCCACATTTATACTCGAAGACGGACAATACATCTGTGGTGGCGAGGTAGAAAAAATGTCCAAATCCAAGCACAATGTCATCAACCCAGACGCGATCATTGCACAATATGGGGTAGACACACTGCGGCTTTACATCTTGTTCTTAGGCCCTTTAGAGCAATCCAAACCCTGGGATACCCACGGTATCGACGGCGTTTCTCGATTTTTGGCAAAACTATGGAAGCTGTTCTACAACCCAGCAGGGCTGGTAGCCATCATAGATATGCCTCCTCCTGTAAAAGCCCTCAAGATTCTCCACAAGACTATCAAAAAAGTACAAGAAGCTATTGAACGTTATACCTTCAATACAGCCGTGAGTGCTTTCATGGTTTGTGTCAATGAGCTCACTGCCTTGTCCTGCAACCATCGGGTGGTGCTGCAAGACCTAGCTGTACTGTTGGCGCCTTTTGCTCCCCACATAGCCGAAGAACTTTGGCAGCACCTGGGCCATACCACCAGTGTGACACACGCTACTTGGCCTTGCTGGAAAGCAGCCTACATTCAGGAAGATAGCTTCGAGTATCCTATTACTATCAATGGAAAAGTACGAACTAAGCTGGTCTTTGCGCTAGACACACCTCATGAGGAGATAGAAAAACAAGTATTGGCCCACCCTATCATTCAGAAGTGGACCCAGAGGAACCCCCCAAAAAAGATCGTCATCGTACCACAGCGGATTGTAAACGTGGTGGTTTGAACCTGACTAGAGTGCCCTCAACTGAGGGCATACACCCATATTCCTACTATCCCTAATTCTATCCAACATGCGCAAACGAATACTAACCCCGCAAATGGTCCTAGCATGCTTGCTTATAACACTCCCGAGTATTACACAAGCTGCTGACAAAAATAGGAATGACAAAGAGTTTATTTTTGACCACTATTGGTCTCCCGCCTCCTCTTCTTCGATGATCATATCAAGTAGGGCCCTCTTGAATGAAGCAGAAGACTTTGTGTTTCGTGACAAGTATGCCCAATACGGCATTTGGAGTAGAGCTGCCACAATTGTGCTAAATAGGGTATGTAATGTATTCTTAGCAGTGGCAAACCACGAAGTTAATGGACACGGATTCAGAGCACGAAGCCTGGGCGTTCCTGTATCTCACTATTCTTTTGCGTTTTTAGGATTAGGAGGAGCGACTCATTTCGCGCCTTATTATCCCCAAGAGTCTTCTTCTATCATATCATGAGACTATTGCAGAATAGTTGCTAGTTGTTTCCCGCTCTTTTTGGGAGTCATATTTGGTCTTTCACATACCTGTTTGCGGCCCATTGGGCTCCTTCAAGAGGCCTATCAGCCCTTATAA
>JBJORC010000031.1:0-13082 GCA_046049605.1 Bacteroidota bacterium | reverse complement strand
TTACATTGGCAACGTGGACATTTCGTTGGAGGAGCGGATGTATGTTGGTGCATAGCTAAAATACTGATGGTGAATGCACTCAGTATAACTTATCTCTAGCTTTTTAGCAATGCCAAATTTTAAAGGTGTAGGACACTGCGTTTGCGAAAATAGCGGCTTAGGAATAATCAGTATAATGACTCAAGCAGTATTGTTTCAGATCGTCAAGAAAAGTGACCCCCTTTTTACGTTGATTGAAGAGGCTTTTGATAGCAAGATCAGTGCACTTTATGATCATCGGTGTTCAACATTGCAAAAGCTTCAAAAGCTCGACGATCGCTACTGTGAAATCATGTTTGTAGAAAATCAGCCGTCCGGGTTCATGATCTATAAAAAGACATTGCAGCAAGAGTTTGGGCTCAAAAATGCCTTTGAATTGAAGACCTTGTTTGTACTTAATCCCGAGGAAAATACGCGAAGAGGACTAGGATCATTGTTATTTCATAGAGCCGATGCATTGGCACGAGCGCAACAAGCCTTATACACGTATAGTACTGTAGTTAAAGATAATACAGCCATGATTAATTGTGCGATCAAAAATAATTTTAGTATTGAACGATACGGTAGTACACTCACTGAAGCACAACGGAAATATTACCCATTAGAAGACAATGAAATATTAATAATTAAGCGAAGTATACTGGCCCATGGTGATGTGTTTAAAACGCTGTAAGCCTTTATACAGGTGCCAAGGGAGCCAATTTCCTTGGTCGATCTGTGGTTCTCAGCCTTGGCTACGATGGTGGATTTGCGCATGGTAGGCACTTGATGTAACAGGTACAAACAGTGTCTGTATAGGTAATGGCTACAAAGCTAATAGCTAATAAGGATTCACTTTCTTCTTTTCTCTGGCGGGGGTTTTTAGCTCTTCGCTATTTTCTGTTTTTTGCTCGTCAATGTCATCCATGTCGCCTTCTGTGGGTGGTATTACAGCCTCTGTTGATGATTGTGTTACTGTATGTCTAGTAGGATTAAACCGGTCATCCGTGAGATCTAATTCGAGTCTGGACTTGTCTTGAATACATTGTTGCATTGTTTCTGACAATCGGTAATTGGCCGATTTATTGCCGCCACTCCGCATAGCATCTTCTTGCCATGCCACTTTGAATCTTTGCACGGCGGCTGGAATAGTCATTTGTAGATCTGCCTCATCCTCTTGAGGTAACACTCCAATAACTGGAATAACTGGCATGCTTGGCTCATCGGCTAATTTCTCTATAGCTGCGGTGAACAGAGCGTAGTTACAGCCCAAGAAAAGTTTACATACGGGGTTGCACTCTTGACAGTGCTTTCTACTACAACCCATGCCTAAAATATGGGTATACTTAGGCTTATGCACTTCACCAGACAGCTGAGCTGTTTTTTCTGCGTTTGCCTGCTGCTGCGCACGATACGTTAGAAAATCTATTAACTGTATTTCAGCATGTGCTAAATATGCATTCTTGAGATCATACCCCAGGTCGATTGCTTTTTCGCGCATACTTTGCTGCATCTCTCCGGTGCTATTATGGAAAATCAACTTTTTAGGACGCTTTTTTTCATCTCTTAGTACCACACAGAGACAGGTGGTTGCTTCTCGGGTACGGGCGTTCTTATGTGCGTTAGCGATTCGAAAAGCATCTTGGGCTAGTTTACGGCATAAGTCTCCTGTAATCTGATCGGGTGATTGGCTAAGATCAATCTCTGAAGGTTTAAGTAATGTTTTCGATTGGTCTATACTGAATTTGGAAGTGAATTTTTTGGGAGTTTTTTCTGCTATCTTTTCATCTTCTATACTCTCGTCCGTATCAGAAAGCTGCGCAGTCTGTTCTATTAAATTAACAGCCACTTGGTCATCAATGATCGATGTTGAAAATGGGTAATGCTGCAGCATGACATCGAGGCGTATTGTGTTTGCAGGTACTTCTACGTTTGATGCAATGGTGTTAGGAGCTAGGATTTTTTCAATATCGAGGCCGGGCAATTTAATCTCAACCCCATAGGTTGGAAGTCCCAATACCCAGAGGATCGATGAAAATTTTAAAGTACGTAGGTACCGGTGCATATTTGATGTTTACTTGGAATCATTTGGAGGGCTACACAGTCTTCTCTGAAGTAGCCTATGTGGAATGAATATATAGCCCGGGTTACACATTTCTACAAGTCTTTATAATAGTCTTGTAGTATAATAACAATATCTGTGTGTCTATTACGTCTTGCCAGTTTGATGCCCCGCTTAATGAAATCCTTATCTTCGTCACTGGAAAAACGACCGGTATGCGCAATCTCTTCGATCCAGTATTCTACCATGGAAAAATTGCCAGCAGAAGCCGACAAGCATACTAAGGGAGATATATTGTCTGACAATTGCGTAGGATTTGCTCCCTGAGCTACCAGTAGTTCAGCAACATCCCGATTCATACCGCCTCTAGGACCTAAAGCAGCGTACTGTAGTGCACTCGTACCTTCCTTATCGCGTGCATCAATTTCTTTGATTTTACCTCTCTCTTTATAGGCGCTGATAAGTCGTTCTGCTGCTCTCAGGTGCCCATCATAAGCAGCAAATTGCAACGGCGTAGTGCCATTTTCTTCTGTTCGCGCATCTATCACCACTTCAGGTTCTCTGACCAGTGCCTCGACGGCTTGTGGATTTCCTTTAGCAGCGGCATAGTGCAAAGGAGTGCAATCCGGCTCCCAGCCTACCTCGTTGATGACTAGTTTCATGGATTTGTTAAGATATTCCTTTCCTTTGCCTTCCTGAACAAGTCGAGGGATGGCTTCTGAGGTATCGCCCAGTGATAGTACTTCTTCGTCATCTACAGCTTCTGCAAACTCTTTGAACCAACGTTTTAGGTCTGCTGATGCTTTTTGAACTTCCTCATTGGCAGTCTTCTTCATGACGTCTTTTGTGTCTTCTGGTATCATCCCTGCATTTTTCCGTTCCGCTTTAGTAAGTGCTCTTGTTGCGTGGACTGGAGATATGGCCATGGCAGCGGATTTCTGCGATGCTTGCGTCATGCTGGCCGCTATACTCCGCCCAGGTGTCATAGATGCAACACGAGATCCAGGCTGTGCCGAAGCCGTTGGGCTCTTCTTTTTTTCTTCAGTGTCATGGGACAATGCTTCGGCTGATCGTTTGCGTGGAGACAACATCCTTGTAGCACCACTACCAGGTGTCTTTTTATTGCTTACCGTGTCCATGCCGGCTGCCGGATGATTAAGCGCGGCTTGTAAACCTTTGGTAGGTGTACTCAAGGTAACATTGGGCGCTGGTGTGTATTCTCCTGCCTTGCCAGGAGGCATTTCTTCGTCCCGGGCTTGCAAATGAGGTTGCTGACAGTTGTAAACGGTAAGACCGAGTAGTAGCATCACCATACTGCTACAGCGTTGATATCGGGAATTTTTCATCACATCAACCTTTAAAGGAGATACTTATTATGCTTCCTGACCGTCAATGTAATTTAAGCATCAACATGTTACGGCCCACACACAATCACGTGATTTTTTATCGAAAGCTATCATCAGGGCAGTTTTCAATCAAAAAGCATTCCTGTATGTTGGGGAGGCACTAGGTTCAGATGTCGATAAGATTTTTCAGTGGCCGTCCGGCCTCGGGATGTTCGCTGGATGTAGCCTTCTTGAATAAGAAAAGGTTCATATACCTCTTCAAGCGTTTCTACCTCTTCGCCGCAAGCGGTGGCAATGGTGCTAATGCCAACCGGCCCGCCACTGAATTTTTTGATGATGGTGGTTAGGATGCGGTTGTCCATCTCGTCTAAGCCATGCTCATCTACCTCCAGGGCGTTGAGCGCCATTTGGGCAATAGCCTTGGTGATAGTGCCATCCCCTTTTATCTGCGCAAAGTCACGCGTCCTTCGGAGCAAGTTATTGGCTATGCGAGGCGTCCCCCGGCTTCTGTGAGCAATCTCGTACGTTGCCTCTGGTGCGATGTTGGCTGCCAACAGTTGACTCGATCGCTGCACGATTTTGGTGAGCAGCGATGCTTCATAATACTCCAAACGGGTGTTGATCCCAAAGCGCGCCCGCAGTGGTGACGTGAGGAGCCCGGAGCGGGTGGTAGCACCCACGAGTGTAAAGGGGTGCAGACTGAGCTGTACACTGCGTGCATTAGGTCCTGAATCAAGCAAGATATCAATCTTAAAATCTTCCATGGCCGTGTAGAGGTATTCTTCTACCACTGGATTCAGGCGGTGAATTTCGTCGATAAACAGCACATCGTGCGGCTCTAAGTTGGTGAGTAGGCCTGCCAAGTTACTAGGCTTATCCAGCACAGGTCCTGAGGTCACCTTGATGTTGGTATGCAACTCATTGGCAATGATGTATGCTAGCGTTGTTTTGCCCAGTCCTGGCGGTCCGTGCAATAGCACGTGGTCTAGGGATTCATTTCTTTGCTGAGCAGCTTGAACAAAAACCTTGAGGTTGGCGATCAACTTTTCCTGCCCCGTAAAGTCCGCAAAGTGAAGAGGTCTTAAGGCACGCTCTACCTCCTTTTCTGTGTTGTCGAAATGGGTTTTGGTGGGCTTTAGATATTCCTCGCGCATGGTCTTTGTTTTTTACGAAGTTAGCTAACGAGTGGCGATTTCGGATAGCCCAGAAATCTTCAGCATAATGCGTTCGAGGTCTCACCAACAAACTTGTGGGATGCAGCCAGGATGCATAATTTTGTACCGTCATGGTGTACACACCTCAACAAGTCCTCACAGCGCTCAAGCAAAAACAGTATGCTCCGGTATACTTCCTCCAGGGGGAGGAGCCTTATTACATCGATTTGCTTACCAACTACATGGAAGAAAATGTGCTCAGTGCTTCTGAAAAAGATTTTAACTTAACGGTGGTGTATGGCAAGGAGCAGACCATGAGTGAAATCCTGACCCATGCCCGACGCTTCCCTATGGGCAGTGAGCGCCAGGTCGTTATTGTCAAGGAAGCCCAAGAGCAGCAAGATCTCAATAGAGAAGATGGAAAAAAGCACCTAGAAGCTTACGTCAAATCTCCCCAACCTGCCACTCTGCTTGTCTGGGCGTATAAGTACAAAAACTTGGATGCAAGAAAGTCCTTGGGTAAGATATTGGCTCAGCAAGCTGTTTTGGTCCATGCCAAAAAGGTGTATGACCACCAAGTTGTTGCATGGATCACTGCCTATGTACGAGAGAGGGGGCTGAGCATCACAGAAAAAGCAACTTTGATGTTGCAAGAATTCATAGGTGGTGACCTGGCAAGGCTTGCTAATGAGCTCGATAAAATTCAGCTCAACCTCGAGCAAGATACTGAAATCGACGACGCTATGGTGCAGGCATACGTAGGAGTCAGCAGGACGTTTAATGCCTTTGAACTCCAGAAAGCACTGGCCCAAAACGATGTTATGAAGGCTCATCAGATTGTGCTACACTTTGAGGCAAATCCCAGAAAAAATCCGGCTATTCCTTTGGTGGCCGTGCTCTTTTCCTTTTTCAGTAAGCTCCTGCTCTTGCACGATGCTAAAGACAAGTCAGCCCCTGCCCTGGAAAAAGTACTACCAGTGAGTCCCTATTTTGTTCGGGATTATCTCCTGGCAGCGCAACACTACCCCTTGCCCAAGGTGATCGAAAACATTCAGCATTTGCACGAGGCAGACTTGCAGCTAAAAGGTGTGGGCTATCCAGCGATACCAGAAGGGCAAATACTGAAGGAATTGATTTTTAAGCTGACAGGCCGCACGTAGATTTTGTCAGCCTAAATGCAGCGAAATACCCTATTCTAGGCACATGCATCGGAAAAAGACCAAGAAATTTGATGAACTAATACTGTCCTCACTCAATTCCTTTCAAAAAGACTTGGTGAATACTAAAAAAATAGCCTACCTTTGTGCATGCATTCGGCAGTAGTTTAGATACCGTCAATGAGAAGAAATTAAAATGCTGCTAGCATGTCTAGCCAAGACCCATACGAAGGGTTTTGTGTACTGCGACTCTAGCAGCCGCGTTCTTTGACATATTGTAAAAGTAAAAGCGGGATAAAAAACTAAAATCCAGCGTTGGTGTTTGAGCGTTGCTTAAGCATGAACATTGGTTTTTATATTACAAGAAGCAAATAAGAGCGTATGGGGAATGCCTAGGCTCTCAGAGGCGATGAAGGACGTGACAAGCTGCGATAAGCCGCGGGGATTGGTTATACAAAGTGATCCGTGGATTTCCGAATGGGGCAACCCGCTCCGATGAAGTCGGAGCATCTCTTTAAATAATAGAGAAGCGAACCTGGGGAACTGAAACATCTAAGTACCCAGAGGAAGAGAAAACAATAGTGATTCCGTAAGTAGTGGTGAGCGAACGCGGAATAGCCCAAACCACAACAGTTACGGCTGTTGTGGGGTTGTAGGACTGACATCACGGCTTAGCAAGAGAATTCGAATTGTTCTGGAAAGACAAGCCCTAGCAGGTGAAAGCCCTGTAGAAGTAATCTAGCTAATCCAGTCAGTATCCTGAGTAGGTCGGCGCTGGTGAAACACCGACTGAAACTGCCGGCACCATCCGGTAAGGCTAAATACTCCTGAGAGACCGATAGTGAACTAGTACCGTGAGGGAAAGGTGAAAAGTACCCTGAATAAGGGAGTGAAAAAGTTCCTGAAACCATACGCTTACAAGCGGTCGGAGCCCTGTATGGGGTGACGGCGTGCCTTTTGCATAATGAGCCTACGAGTTAGTCTTCTTTGGCAAGGTTAATCCTTTAGAAAGGAGCAGCCGAAGCGAAAGCGAGTCTGAATAGGGCGATATAGTCAGAGGAGCTAGACGCGAAACCTGGTGATCTACCCATGGCCAGGCTGAAGCGCTGGTAAGACAGCGTGAAGGGCCGAACCAGTAGATGTTGCAACATCTTTGGATGAGCTGTGGGTAGGGGTGAAAGGCCAATCAAACCAGGAAATAGCTCGTACTCTCCGAAATGCTTTTAGGAGCAGCCTTAAATGTATACTAGCAGAGGTAGAGCTACCGATAGGATAGGGGGGAGTCAAATCCTACCACATCCAGACGAACTCCGAATGCTGCTAGTTTTGTTTAGGAGTGAGGGCTAGGGTGCTAAGGTCCTAGTCCGAGAGGGAAAGAACCCAGACCATCAGCTAAGGTCCCTAAATATATGCTAAGTTGAACTAAGAAGGTCCAGTTGCTAAGACAGCCAGGATGTTGGCTTGGAAGCAGCCACTCATTTAAAGAGTGCGTAACAGCTCACTGGCCGAGCGACAGGGCGTCGATAATAAACGGGCATTAAGCATATTACCGAAGCTATGGCTCTGTCACGTAAGTGGCAGGGGGTAGGAGAGCATTCTAACAGAGTCGAAGCAATAAGGAGACTTTATGTGGATCTGTTAGAAAAGAAAATGTAGGCATAAGTAACGTTAATAATGGCGAGAAACCATTACACCGAAAGACTAAGGTTTCCACGGCTATGCTAGTCATCCGTGGGTTAGTCGGACCCTAAGCTGGAGCCGAAAGGCATAAGCGATGGACAATCGGTTGATATTCCGATACTAGCTAATAATAGAGAAGGGGGGACGAAGGAGTGAAAGGCCTGCCTCGTGACGAAATACGAGGTTGAAGCCCGTAGGTATAAGCGTGAGTGGCAAATCCATCATGCTTGCCGAAGGTGATAGTACTGCAATCCTTCTGGAGCGCAGATAATGGCCCTAAGCAGACTTCCAAGAAAAGCCTCTAATCGTTACGTTATTAGCTAACCGTACCGCAAACCGACACTGGTAGTCGAGGAGAGAATCCTAAGGTGGACGAGTGATTCGTGGCCAAGGAACTAGGCAAAATTACCCTGTAACTTCGGGAGAAAGGGTGCCTCGCCGACTGTCGCAAGACAAGAAGCAGGCCGCAGTGAAAAGGCCCAGGCGACTGTTTACCAAAAACACAAGGCTTTGCAAAATCGAAAGATGAAGTATAAGGCCTGATACCTGCCCGGTGCTGGAAGGTTAATAGGAGGGGTCAAGCCGCAAGGTTGAAGCTCTGAATAGAAGCCCCAGTAAACGGCGGCCGTAACTATGACGGTCCTAAGGTAGCGAAATTCCTTGTCGGGTAAGTTCCGACCTGCACGAATGGTATAACGATCTGGGCGCTGTCTCAGCCACGAGCTCGGTGAAATTGAAGTAACGGTGAAGATACCGTTTACCCGCAACGGGACGGAAAGACCCCATGAACCTTTACTATAGCTTAATATTGGTAATGTGTGGATGATGTGTAGGATAGGTGGGAGACTACGAAGCCTCAGCGCTAGCTGGGGTGGAGTCAACCTTGAAATACCACCCTTCATGTATGTGTTACCTCATCTTTGAGAACAAAGAGACAGTGTTAGGTGGGTAGTTTGACTGGGGTGGTCGCCTCCAAAAAAGTAACGGAGGCTTTCAAAGGTACCCTCAGCACGGATGGTAATCGTGCGTAGAGCGCAATAGTATAAGGGTGCTTGACTGTGAGACCTACAAGTCGAGCAGGGTCGAAAGACGGATATAGTGATCCGGTGGTTCCGCATGGAAGGGCCATCGCTCAAAGGATAAAAGGTACTCTGGGGATAACAGGCTGATCTCCCCCAAGAGCTCAAATCGACGGGGAGGTTTGGCACCTCGATGTCGGCTCGTCACAACCTGGGGCTGGAGAAGGTCCCAAGGGTTGGGCTGTTCGCCCATTAAAGTGGCACGTGAGCTGGGTTCAGAACGTCGTGAGACAGTTCGGTCCCTATCTGTTGCGGGCGTTGGAAGCTTGAGAGGAGCTGATCCTAGTACGAGAGGACCGGATTGGGCAAACCGCTGGTGTATCAGTTGTGACGTCAGTTGCATCGCTGAGTAGCTACGTTTGTAAGAGATAAGTGCTGAAAGCATCTAAGCACGAAACTCGCCTCAAGATGAGGCTTCCTTATAGGGTGGTCATAGACGATGACCTTGATAGGCTGCAGGTGTAAAGTCGGAAATGACAAAGCTGAGCAGTACTAATTGCCCAAAGGCTTCTTGGTTCCCGCTTTTCTTTTACAATTTTTTTAAAAAATATTAGGTCATTCTTTTATTGCCTGCAGAAGTGCACAGTGCAATTGACCAGATAAAACCATGAATTTAGGTGACTAAAGCGCTGGTGTACACCTCTTCCCATTCCGAACAGAGCAGTTAAGCCCAGCAGCGCCGATGGTACTTCCGTAAAAGGTGGGAGAGTAGGTCGTCGCCTTTTTTTTACCCCTCTAAGCTTCTGTAAATCAATAGTAAGCTTCATTAACACTCCCCTCCAAGTATTCTTATGAACAAAATTTTTTGTGCCTTCTGCGGTGCTTTGGTGCTTTTCTATCTCCCATGCGTGTGGCAGTTTTTTCTCCGAAAGACTGCAATCAGGTAGTTAGTGCAGCATAAAAAACGACACAGCATAACGCATGGACCTCAGCGGTTGTAACTTCCTCGGAGGTCTCCTGCACAGCAATTGTCATATTGGCTCTGTGCAGATAAATTGAATCCTATGTACTCGAAAAAGAAATGGTTTGTTTTTGTGATTCTATGTAGTTCGCTCATTCTGGGTTTCTTACATTACGGCGGAGAGAGGAGAATCTTATTAGGAAGAATGTTTGACCAGCCTGGTCGTATAGGGAGTATTGCCCCAAGCTCTAAAAATCTTGCAAGCCTTATGGCAAAGGAGGCATTGAGTGCGGCGGAGAATTCTGAGGGTTTTGTTATAGAAATTGGTCCTGGAACAGGGTGCATCACCCGTGTACTTTTGGAGCAGGGCATTGCTGCTGAAAGGCTAGTGTGTGTTGAGATAGACCCTGCGCTGCATCAGTATATGATTGAGCGATTTCCTGAGGTACAGACGATTTTGGGCGATGCTGCTGATTTGGATACAATACTGCCTGAAGGATGTGGCGAGGTTGATGCAGTAGTCTCAGGTGTTCCTCTGAAGAATTTGCCCACAGGCAAGGAAGAAGAAATTATTCAGGCGTGCTGTGCCATATTGAAGCCGTCTGGTAAGTTTATTCAATTTACCTATGGCGTACGCCCTCCGACTAATACACTTGGACTTCATAGAAAATTTGCAGGATTTGTGCTGTTCAATGTACCGCCTGCTTTTGTATGGTCTTTTACAAAGGCGTAGGAAGAATTAATGAGCGCACTTAGCTTGATAACCACCATGACTGCCAATATTACACAAAACATGGTCAAACTGGGCACCATCGTACACCGGTGTGATTGTTGTGTACATTAGCGTATCGTTGAGGTAATTTCCCGTTTCTGAAGACAGCTTTATCGCTTGGTATTCGGTGTTGTTTTCTCGTCTCCTCGTTTCCGTTCAAGTACATTCGCGTAGATTAGATAGTAGAGAGTTCGATGATCATCACTGTTGCAGGCTAAACCAATACAAGAATGCACAATCTACCTAAAAAAATATACTCTTGGGGCGTATTAACTATGCTAGTAGGACTTAAGTCTGCCCCTTGCATTGCTGCAGAAGTCCCGTCTTCTGAGCAGGACTACCGGTTAGCCGCAGCTATTGCTGACTATTACATCAAGTCCTTTCCTAGTGAGGGTGGCGTCACAGAAACAGCAACTGAAAAAGAGCATGCTGCGCATGAGATTCGACCAGCCGAACTCGGAGAAAAGACCAAGCGAGAAGTCGTTTTCAATAGCATCTTTGCGAAGAGTAAGAAATACGCTTTTCTGCAAGAAAATATGACACCTGTCTTGAACCAGTATGCCTGGGGAGACCTACATCTTTTTTATGGCACAACCAGTGAGCCTGCCTCTCACCTAATGAGCCGTATCAATAGAACGGTGACCGTTCTGGGAGAAAGCGTATTGGCCACTCTGTTGGTAACACCGACGAGCAACCTCGAGGAGTTGGCCAAGCGACAGCGTATCATCCAAATTTTTTTGGACAGCACAGAAGAAGTAGACCGACTCAAGGCTAGTTTGCGCCGCTATCAAGAAGCTGAACAAAGTATATTGTCTTTATGGACACCTACAGACCCACTATATACCAAAGAGTATGGAAAGTACATGGATGATTATTTCTACACGAAAAATGACGAAAAAGCCAATAAAAATTCAGGCTGGCTGGAGTTCAAGAAACGCTTTTTTCGTGACTTCTTAGGTATACAATATAGGGTCCTCTGGCCTGTGACGATGCCCTTCACTCAAGAAATATTCGCCAGCAAGGCGATGAGCAGGCCATTTTTGGGTCCCGGAACCATTTCTCCTACCGTTAGAAAGTTTTCCTGGATAGGGGCAACACCTTACTATGGAGGATGGTACAAATGGAACCAGCTGAAAAAAATAGACTCTAAAGCTACCGAAAGTTTAGGTGTCATGATCATCTTGGGTGAGACCTTTTATACCTGGCAGGCGTATCAAGGTATCAGAAACTACTTAGAATACTCCTCTGTGCTGCGCAACCTGGCTTTGCGTATGGCAGATGTGCAGGCCTTTGTGATGGCTGCTACCGAAGTGAGTGCATGTGTAGCTGCCTCGCCAACGCTCGAAACCGCATATGGAGCACGACTCACCAATATGAGAAACCTGCTGGAACAAGCCCAAGAGAACACCGAACTAGGGAGGCTAGTGAACTACCTAAAAACGCTTCCTTATAGCCACTGGTCTTACTTCTTCAACAATGCCGGAAAGCTGTTGGCTAGTCACAAGCTCTTTACAGAATACAAAGATGCCTTTGCCGATGCCATGTATGAGTTAGGTGAGTTGGATGCCTTTGTTGGTATGGCTACGCTGATGAAAGAGGCCCAAGTCTATCCTACTGCCCATGCGTATGTGTTTACTAAGTTTTTGGACCGTAACCAGAAGCAAAAGCCTCATATCAAGCTAGAAGAAATGTGGAATCCTTTCTTGGATGTCAAGGTAGCAGTAGGAAACTCGGTATTGATGGACGCTGCTGGAGGTATTAGTAACATCATTCTTACTGGCCCGAATGCAGGGGGTAAGTCTACTTTCTTGACAGGGGTAGCGACCAGCTTGCTGCTCAGTCAGACATTCGGTATCGCACCTGCTAAAGAGGCCACCCTGACACCTTTTGATAAAATAAACACCTCTATTGACATTACTGATGACATTGCTGCAGGGAAGTCCCTCTTTATGGCCGAAGTAGACCGTGCACAAAAGCACATCGATCTACTTGCAGGGCTTCAAAAAGATGAGTTTAGCTTCAGCATATTTGATGAGCCCTTCAGTGGTACAAATCCCACAGAAGGTGCAGCAGCTGAGTATTCTGTATTAGAGGTCATGGCCGACTACACCAATACGTTGAACATTGTAGCTACACACTATCCCATTGTGATGTTGCTGGAAGAGAATGTCCCAGAAAAAGGTTTTGTCAACTATAAGGTCTATATCACGTACCAGGGGGCCGAAAAAAAGCTGAATTATACTTACAAAGTGGTCCGTGGAAAGTCTAACCAAGCCATTGCCATTGATATTCTTGAAGAACAAGGCTATGACACAAGGATATTGAAACGCGCACGAGAAATTATCGAGCATCCTGAGCGATATCCTGCCAATTTTTAAGTGACCTTGGAGGTATAGCAGTTTACCAGCTTACCTTGCCCGTTACGCTTTAGGTCAGTTGATGCGCAATGAATGTTGTACTCCAATCTTATTTCTATGCTAACCTGCTAGAAGCAGGCTGCGATGAGGCAGGCCGGGGGTGTCTAGCCGGTCCGGTAGTGGCTGCGGCAGTTGTTCTGCCAAAAGATTTCTCGCATCCTTTGCTCAATGATTCCAAGCAGCTGACACCAATACGGCGGCGACTCCTCAGTAAGATCATCCAGCAGGAAGCAATAGATTGGGCACTAGGTGAGGCAAGTTCTCAGGAAATTGATCAACACAACATCTTGCATGCCTCGTACTTAGCCATGCACCGCGCCATTGCACTGCTGCATCCCCTGCCCGCATTATTGCTCATTGATGGCAACCGCTTTCGGCCCTATCCAAATATCCCACATCAGTGCATTGTCAGGGGCGATGCACGGTTAGCACCCATTGCGGCTGCTTCTGTGTTGGCCAAGACGCACCGGGATGCACTGATGCACCAGCTGGCACA
>JBJORC010000030.1:0-10697 GCA_046049605.1 Bacteroidota bacterium | reverse complement strand
TGAAAGACAATGGTGTTGGTATTGCCAAAGAGGCCCTGCCGTATATTTTTGACACTTTCTTCACGACGGCTCAGGCAGCCATGGGCATTGGTTTATCCTTCTGTAAGCTCGTTATGGAAGCATTTGGTGGCATCATCATATGTAAGTCAAGACAAGGAAAAAAATCTTTCACAGAGTTTGTGCTCACATTTCCTGAGATCAAAGACACAGCCCAATAGAAGAAGTGCATATAGGTTATGTCTGTGTACTGTGGACGTACTGAAAGAAAACCTATCTTTGTGTTTTGGAATTGCAGATAAGCGCTTTACTTTTGACACATTTATGCCTCCTTAGCTCAGCTGGTAGAGCAACTGACTTGTAATCAGTAGGTCGCTGGTTCGATCCCGGCAGGAGGCTCCATCACCTCAACGGCCTTCTTATTTTCCCGTATTCGAGATCGATAGCAGCGGGAGTTAACCCACTTCAACACCTATTATACATGCACATTGTAACCTATTTGTTGCCATTGCTGGGCGTCTTGGCTTTGGTCTATACTGCCCTACAAGCTGCCTGGATAGCTAGGCAAAACCCTGGTGAAGAAAAGATGAAAGCTATCGCGCACAGCATTGCCCAAGGTGCTATTGCGTTTCTCAAAGCAGAATATAGGATCATCGGCTATTTTGTAGGTATCGCCGCGCTCTTTTTGTTTTACTTGAGTGTTACCAGTGACCATACACATCCGCTCATCGTAGTTGCTTTTGTTATCGGTGCCCTATTTTCTGCCCTGGCAGGCTGGGTAGGCATGAAGATTGCCACACAAGCCAACGTAAGAACTACCCAGGCAGCACGCACCAGCTTGGCCAAAGCCTTTAGGATTTCTTTTGCTGGTGGCACAGTCATGGGCATGGGTGTCACAGGACTTGCTATGGTGGGTTTGGGGGGTCTTTTTATCGTATTCTTTTGGTACTTCTTGCCAGAAGGTATTACCAGCACCAACCGGCCCGCCCTGGCACTGGCCTTGGAAACGTTGACAGGCTTTTCGCTGGGCGCAGAAAGCATTGCATTGTTCGCGCGCGTGGCAGGCGGCATTTATACCAAAGCAGCCGATGTCGGCGCTGACATTGTAGGCAAAGTAGAGGCAGACATTCCTGAAGATGATCCTAGAAATCCGGCTACGATCGCTGACAATGTAGGGGATAATGTGGGCGATGTAGCAGGCATGGGCGCCGATTTGTTTGGCTCTTATGTAGCTACAATCCTGGCAGCGATGGTCCTAGGCAGTGAGATAGAAGCCTCAGACAGGCTAGGGGGCCTCTCTCCTATACTGCTGCCCATGCTCATTGGCGCATCGGGGATAGTATTGTCGTTAGTCGCTACTCTTTTCGTCAGCATTAAAGAAACCGGCGATGTGCAACGGGCACTGAATAAGGGTAACTGGATAGCCACGTTACTCACGGGGTTACTTGCCTACTTTGTCATTCCCAAAATACTACCCGCCACTTTGTCTATGCGCGGGCAATCCTTTGCAGCGATGGATGTTTTCTATGCTGTAATGACGGGCTTAGTAGTGGGAGCACTGATCAGTATGGTTACCGAGTACTTCACAGCCATGGACCAGAAACCAGTGCGCTTTATTATTAAGCAATCCTACACGGGTCATGCAACCAATATCATTGCAGGCATCAGTGTAGGCATGTTTTCTACAGCACTACCAACAGTGCTGTTTGCTGCAGGTATCTATGGTGCTTTTCATTTTGCAGGTTTCTACGGGATAGCCATCGCTGCTGCTGGGATGATGGCCACCACGGCCATGCAACTATCTATCGACGCGTTTGGGCCTATTGCAGACAATGCAGGCGGAATCGCAGAAATGAGTGGGTTGCCCCAAAGTGTACGACAAAGAACTGACATTCTGGATGCAGTAGGCAACACTACAGCAGCTACGGGAAAAGGGTTTGCTATTGCCTCGGCTGCTTTGACGTCGCTAGCTCTTTTTGCAGCCTATGTACGTACTGCCAACATTCAGAGCATAGACATTTACAAAGCGCCTGTAATGGCTGGCCTATTTGTGGGGGGAATGATTCCTTTTCTTTTCTCTGCCCTAACTATCAGTGCAGTAGGAAGGGCAGCCATGGCCATGGTGCATGAGGTAAGAAGGCAATTCCGAGAAATAAAAGGTATCCTGCAAGGAGAAACACCGCCAGAGTATAATAAGTGCATAGACATTGCTACAAAAGCAGCCCTTCAAGCCATATTCTTACCTGGCGCTTTGGCCATTGTTACGCCCATTATTATAGGATTTTTCTTTGGGCCAGAAGTTTTAGGAGGCCTGCTGGCAGGTCTGACAGTAAGTGGTGTGTTAATGGCGCTATTTCAATCCAATGCAGGAGGTGCTTGGGACAACGCCAAGAAATCTTTTGAAAAGGGTGTTGAAATCAATGGGGAGATGTTCTACAAAGGGTCAGAAGCCCACAAAGCTTCTGTAACAGGCGATACTGTGGGAGATCCTTTCAAAGATACCTCTGGACCTTCTATGAACATTCTCATCAAGCTTTCTTCTATTGTAGCACTGGTCATTGCACCGCATATTGCGCTAAAAGCCAGCAACCCCCTGATAGCACAAATGCCTACGCCGCTGCAAATTAACGACCTAGCACCTGATTTCATGGGTAAAGACCAGGACAATCAAAACATTCGGCTGACCGACTTTGCCGGTAAGAAGCTAGTGCTTTACTTCTACCCTAAAGACAATACACCCTTTTGCACGGCGCAAGCGCGTAGCTTACGAGATAACTACAAGGACTTACAACAGGCGGGCTATGAAGTAGTAGGTGTAAGCACTGATAGTGCAGCGGCTCACAAGCAGTTTATTGAAAAAAATCAACTCCCCTTCCAACTCATCTCCGATGAAGACCATACTATCCATGAGAAATATGGTGCCTGGGTACAAAAGTCTATGTTTGGTTTTTGGAGATATTGGGGCACAGCACGGATCACCTTTGTCATTGATGCGGCCGGCAGAATCGAGAAGATAATCAACACGGTGAAGACCGGAAGCCATGCAGCACAGATACTTGACCAGCCTGAAAATGAGCAAAACCCAATGACCCAAAGTCCTCAGGAGCCACACCATTTAGATGAAACACCACGCCCAAGCACTGAATAGCCCAATGCTCTACATCCAATCCTTCACGTTCAATGCCTTTGCGGAAAATACTTACGTTGTCTACGATGATACAAAAACATGTGCTATTGTTGACCCAGGGTGCTATGAGCAGCAGGAGCAAGAAACCCTAAGTGCCTTCATAGAAGAACACACCCTAAGGGTCATCCATCTGATCAATACCCATGCTCACATCGACCACATAGTAGGCAATCAGTATGTACAAGCAACCTACAACGTCCACCTCGCTTTGCACCAGCAGGAAGTGCCTATCCTGCAAGCAGCAACCCAACATGCACCCAGCTATGGTTTCACAGCCTACAGGCCTGTTGAAGCCGAAAAATTACTTACAACAAGCGATACAATACAGGTAGGTGACATGACCTTATCAATACTCCATGTACCAGGCCATTCCCCGGGACATATTGCACTTTACAATATGCAAGCCAAAGTTTGTCTCTCGGGAGATATCTTGTTTAGAGGCAGTATCGGCAGGACAGACTTGCCGGGTGGTGATCATGCACTGCTTTCGCAAAGCATTCACCAACAGCTATTTCCGCTAGGAGATGCGGTAATAATCTATCCCGGTCATGGCCCCACTACAACGATAGGGGAAGAAAAAAGAAACAACCCTTTTTGTCAACTTTAGCAGATGCGTACTGTGCTATAAATGCAACATAGCGGTACACACCACCTCGGCCAACGTACATGATGGACAGTGTCTGGCCCTTTGTCTTGACCAAGTGGAACTGCCCGCGGGCAGTCACATCCTGGCGGAGAGAAGTTATCATTCAGCCAAGAACGATCTGCTAGTACGGCAAAGAGAGGCTTACGCATCGTTATTCAACACAAGGCCTATAGGGATAGGCTACTATGTGCATGGGAAAAGCCCTACAATATGCTCATAAGGCGTAGTCGATATAAAATAGAGCGCGTGTTTGAGAGTATTAAACGTTGGTTGGGTAGAGCTAGAAGCTTTAGATATGTAGGACCGTTGAAGGCCCACGATCAGCAGGTCTTAGGGGCCTTGGCCTACAACTTATGTAGACTCCCGGTGATCATGCTGTCCAAGGCATAGTAAAAACAGAGAAAAGGGGCACAAAAGGGCACTAAGTGGGCTAGATACCTAAAAAATAAATCCCAATAGGTACTCCAGAACACCTGGGCCGCTTGCGCAAATGTCTAGGAGTTTAATATGACCCACTATCCATCCCTACATACATACCTACCTAGCCTGCTCTACACACAAAGAGGTGGATGCCCGGAGCCCTGTACACACTACGCTAGCCAAATACCCAACATAGTGATAACATCTCCCAAACGCTTGGATAGGTCTGGACAACTGGAGAGCCGTCAAATAAACCAAGCAACCACCTTTCAGCAAAATGCCTGGGACAGGCAATAAAGTAAAAGATTGGAATCTGTAAGCAGGAGTGAACTAATGTGAATTTTCGTTGTAGCTTCGTGCTATTGTTTTGGCTAAGTATGTTAAATATCACCCACCTAAAAGCAGCCGTAGAAGACAAAGAGCTTCTCAAAGGCATCGACCTGACTGTGCAGCCCGGCGAAGTGCATGCCATCATGGGCCCTAATGGATCCGGCAAGAGCACTTTGGCAGCCGTGCTCGCAGGAAAAGAAGGCTATACAGTGACAGAAGGCAGTGTGACTTTCCTGGGTAAGAATCTACTGGATTTGGCCCCAGAAGAACGGGCGGCAGCTGGCCTCTTTTTGGCTTTTCAATACCCTGTAGAGATTCCAGGGGTGAGCATGACCAACTTCCTCAAAACAGCTGTCAACCAGATTAGGAAGCAGAAAGATCAACCACCTCTGGATGCAGTGACCTTTTTAGCATGGATGAAAGAAAAGATGCAGTTGGTCAATATGGACCCAGCACTCTTGCGCAGATCGCTGAATGAAGGCTTTTCAGGCGGTGAAAAGAAGCGCAACGAGATGCTCCAGATGGCCATGTTATCCCCTGCACTGGCGATCCTAGATGAGACTGATTCTGGACTAGACATCGATGCGCTAAAGATCGTAGCCTATGGCGTGAATCAACTCCGGAGCAAGGAGAATGCGATGATTATTATCACACACTACCAGCGGATACTAGATTACGTTGTCCCTGACTTCGTACATATCCTCTATGATGGCCTGATTGTTAAATCAGGGACCAAGGAGTTAGCTAAAGAGCTAGAGGTCAAGGGGTATGACTGGATTATTAAAGAAGCGGCCCTGGCTTCGTGAATAAGATAACGCAGCAAGCATTCAACCTTTGTGAAACATGCCCTCTTCCCTTCAGAAAGCTTTGACCCAACGCTTCGAGGCCCTAGACAGCACCCTTCCCTTCTATGCAACAAGGCAACAGGCTTTGAGGGACTTCAAGGCACAAGGCCTACCTACCCTCAACGATGAGGCCTACAAGTACACGCCCATTGCCAACCTACTTACAACATATTTTGACGCTAAGCAGCCCACCACGCCTGTACAACCAACGCCAGAAAAAATTACTGCAGTGTGCTACCATGACATGGATGCCTATCATGTTGTGTTGCGAAACGGTCGGGTAAGTAACAAGCATACACAGCTAGAAGGCCATGAGCAGTTCATGCAGGTCCTTACTTTCCAAGAAGCTTATCAACGGCAACAGCCTGCCTTTTTGGAGCACTTTGCTCAGCACGCCAAGAGCAAAAAAGATGCTTTCATAGCCTTGAACACTGCATTGTTTGAAGAAGGGCTTTTTATCCATATCACTGACAATGCAATCGTAGAGAAGCCTTTATTGCTCTACCACTACACCGCTAGTAGCGCCTACCAGCCCATGACCTATCCGCGTCTGCTAGTAGTTGCAGGAAAGTACAGTCAGGCCAGTATCATTACCTCTTGGCAAACCATGGGCTTTACGAATGCTGTGGCTGAGGTGGTTTTACAAGAAAGCGCCCAGCTGGACTACTACACTTTGCAGACAAAGATGGGGCAGCAGAATCATCAAGTGAACACCACGCAATGCAAGCAAGCACAAAAGAGTAAGCTGAATACCTATACACTTACATGGTCTGGTGCATTGGTCAGGAACAATTTGAGTATTACGATCAATGCGCCCTATAGCGAAACCAACATGTATGGGTTATATTGCTTGCGTGGGCAGCAGCATGTTGACAACTACACCATGGTAGATCATCGCCAACCACATACCTGTAGTAATGAGCTTTACAAGGGCATCATGATGGGAGAATCCACAGGCGTATTTAATGGGAGAATTTATGTGAGACCTGAGGCACAAAAAACCAATGCACTTCAAACGAATAACAACTTGGTACTTTCTAGCAGTGCTACGCTCTATACTAAACCTCAACTTGAAATTTGGGCCGATGATGTAAAGTGCTCACACGGTGCTACAACAGGTCAGCTCGATGAGGAGCAGCTCTTTTACTTACGAACAAGAGGGCTACAGGAGGACGCAGCGCGCTACTTATTGCGGCAGGCTTTTGCCAATGAGGTCATTAAAAAAATACCTTTAGCAACCTTACAAACACAGTTGCATAACAGCTTAGCCATCCAAGAAAACCAAGAAATGGTGCAATAATGCATAAAGCATCACCAATGTCAGCCCCCCAAGTACTAGATATTCAAAATATCCGGGCACAGTTTCCTATCCTACAGCAAACTGTTCATGGTAAGCCACTGATTTACTTAGATAATGCTGCCACCACACAAAAGCCACAAGTAGTACTAGATGCCCTGGCTCATTATTATCAGTATGACAATGCTAATGTTCATCGAGGCATTCACGCATTAGCAACAAGGGCAACCATTGCCTTAGAGGCTACGAGACACAGTGTGCAGCAATTCATTGGTGCTGCCGATGCAGCAGAGATTATTTTTACGCCAGGCACCACAGCAAGCATCAATCTTGTAGCTGCTACTTATGGCCAAGCACAAGTGCGGGCAGGCGACGAGGTCATCATCTCGCACATGGAGCACCACGCCAACATTGTCCCTTGGCAAATGCTGTGCCAGGCCAAGGGGGCTACCCTAAAAGTCATACCCATTAACAAAACAGGTGAACTGCTGCTGCCAGCCTTAGAAGAGCTTCTAACTCCCAAGACCAAAATTGTTGCTATCAATTACGTCTCCAATACGCTAGGCACTATCAATCCGCTCAAAGAGATCATCCAGCAAGCCCATGCACAAGGAGCTATCGTGGTGGTAGATGGGGCACAGGCAGCTCCACACCTACCCATCGACGTGCAAGACTTGGATTGTGACTTCTTGGCCTTTTCTGCGCACAAGGCATATGGCCCCACAGGCATTGGTGTCTTGTATGGGAAAAGGGCGCTATTGGAGGACATGCCTCCTTACCAGGGCGGTGGTGAAATGATTCGAGAGGTAACTTTAGCACAGACTACTTACAATGACCTTCCCTACAAATTCGAGGCAGGTACACCCAATATAGCTGGTATCATCGCCTGGCAAGAAGCATTAAATTTTATCGGGCATATAGGGTACAAAAACCTTAGGGCACATGAAAATGAGTTATTAACTTACGCGCTTGACTTGCTGAGTGATCTTAACAATGTCCGGGTCGTTGGCACAGCACCCAACAAAATCAGCGTGCTCTCATTTGTTATAAAAGGTATACACCACCTAGATGCAGGCATGTTGTTAGATGCAAATGGTATTGCTGTCAGAACAGGGCATAGCTGTACACAGCCTTTAATGGATTTCTTTGGTATTGAGGGGGTGATACGCGCCTCTTTTGCCATTTATAATACTAAAGAAGAGGTAGAACAGCTTGCAGAAGGAATAGCAAGAATAGTACAGCAGAGAAATTAACACCAGTCTATGGAAAACATTGTCTTGCCAAACATCAGTGCAGTACAAGAAGAAATCATTGAAGAATTTCAAACCCTAGAGGAAGACAGGGAGCACATGCTTACCTACATCATGGACCTGGGTGAGCGGCTAAGCCCTATGGATGCCCTTTACAAAAATGAGCACAATACTATCAAAGGTTGTATGTCTAAGGTGTGGCTTAACTATACAAACAAAGAAGGTCGACTATTCTTTGAGGGCGATAGCAATACAGCCATTACCAGAGGACTGATTAGCTTGCTCTTTCGGGTGCTCTCTGGGCAAACAATGGAGGACATCATCCATGCGAATCTTTACTTTGTTGGCAAAATTGGTATGACCCAACTGATCGGCTCCCAAAGATCTAGCGGATTTGCCAACATGGTGAAAGAGATGAAGCTTATTGCTATCGCACAAAAGGCTGAACAAGGGGCATAAGCACAGCGCTACTCAACCCTTTACAAGGTATGGCTGAAAAAATAGAAAGCATTGATATAAGTAAAGAACAAGTCATTCAAGCCCTCAAGCAAGTATATGACCCAGAGATTCCAGTAGATATTTATGCGCTAGGATTAATCTATGAGATCATCATCTATCCTGTTAACAACGTCCAAATATTAATGACCCTCACTTCTCCTAGTTGCCCAGCTGCTGAACTGATACCAGGCCAGGTAGAAACGAGCATCAGGGGCATCAGCGGTGTTAATGAAGTCCACGTAGAGCTCACCTTTGAACCTCCCTACAGCCAAGAAATGATGTCAGAAGAAGCCAAGCTGGCCCTAGGTTTTTTATAAGAGAGCATATTGGGTGACAGTTATAAAGCTTTTACCTTTGTCGTATTGCTCATCACTTATAATTTCTTAGCAACATGTACCCAGAAGAGTTAGTAGTATCTATGGAGGAAGAACTTACAGAAGTAGGCTTTTCCCCGATAAAAACCGCACAAGCAATGGCAGACCATATGAACAATCACCGAGGAACGACCCTGCTATTCGTCAATTCTATGTGCGGCTGTGCAGGGATAGGAGCACGGTTAGGCATTAAGATGGCACTGGCCGCCAGTAACCACCAACCCCACCACTTGATTACAGTGTTTGCAGGGGTAGATGAACACGCAACAGCACAGGCATTTGAGTACACCAAACCCTACCCTGCCTCCTCTCCTGCCATTGCTTTGTTCAAGGACGGAGAATTGGTGCACTTTGTAGAAAGACATCAAATCAAGGGGACCCCGCCAGAGATGATTGCAACAGATCTTCAGAATGCACTAGAGGCACATTGCCAGCTGTCTGCAGTAGCGTAGAACGCATCAATTTCCACTGTCATTGAATCTCAAAATTATGCCACTACAAATCAACGACCCAGCACCTGCCTTCACAGGTAGAGACCAGGACAACAAAACTATCAAGCTGGCCGACTTTGCTGGGAAGAAGCTAGTGCTCTACTTCTATCCTAAAGACAATACACCAGGCTGCACAGCACAAGCTTGTAACCTGAGGGACAATTATGAGGCACTGCTGCAGGCAGGCTATGAAGTGGTAGGCGTAAGTACAGATGGGGCGGCTTCTCACAAGCGCTTCATTGAGAAAAAGCAACTCCCCTTCCGTCTCATTGCTGATGAAAACCATACTATCCATGAGCAATATGGCACCTGGGCACAAAAATCTATGTTCGGCAAGCAGTATTGGGGCACTGCCCGGCTCACATTTGTAATCGACGAAACAGGCAAGATTATAAAAGTCATCGATCGAGTAACGACTGCCAATCACACAGCACAGATACTAGGCACGCCCAACACGTAATCATTTGGTTCCGTAGCTCAACTGGATAGAGCAACTGCCTTCTAAGCAGTAGGTTTCAGGTTCGAGTCCTGACGGAATCACCTCTCCCTTAAACTTGATTTGTTGGCTGGATCACCTTGGTAATATTCCTTGTGACGATTGAACGGTAGAATTGAACGCAATATCTCCTCCTTCCGTAGGATAATACCTAGCTGGAAGATCTTTAAAGAGATCTTCTATTCATTGACTCTTGCGCCGTAGCCTACATTTTTAAACGTGCATTTCCGCTATATTGGACGGTTAAATTACGATCATCTATGATAAGATGTAAAAATTGCTTGAAAGAACTGTCAGCCAATACTGAAGCTTGTGGAAATTGCGGCGCGTTGGTCCATCCTTCTCCCGTAGTATACTTCGGTGTGCCTATGGCGTACCTTACAGCGCTCTGCCTACTTACATTAGGCATTTACCAAATTTATTGGTTTTACAAAAACTGGGCTGCCGTCAAAAAGGCGAAGGGCATCCGAGGAATTTATCCCTTTTGGAGGGCACTGTTTGCTGCGCTTTTCTGCTGGAGTTTGTTTAAGAGGATCCGTAATGAAGCTGGGACATATGGGTATAAGCATCAAAAATCGGTCCGTATAGCAGCTTTTCTTTTCATAAGCAGTCATGTTGGCTTATTGATACTTGACGAACTTATGCGCATTACTCCCCTACCCTCACCAACCTTCCTACTACTAGTCTTCCTCTCTCTACAAATAATAGCACTACTGATTGCTCAGCGTGCTATCGAGTTTCATAATAAGCATGCTATTGCAGACTGAGACCTTTGCATGGTCAATTTAGTAATTAGGGCATATTTTGATAGTTGTATGTCATTCTCAACCGTTGAATCTAGATAGCAGGTTCCTTATTTTATGCCA
>JBJORC010000029.1:0-7906 GCA_046049605.1 Bacteroidota bacterium | reverse complement strand
CTTGCGTTTTTTGCTACGCTATTTTGGGTAGAATTTCCAAAAAATATTCCTTATCGCATAGTATGCAATGAAATTCCCCTTTGTTAAGGGACGACTAGATAATGCAGAAGAATGGAGTGAGATAGAAAGAGTACTTAAAGCAGGCAAACCCCTTGAGTATCTAATTCGACCCATTGTTTGGGAGGGCGATCAATACACCCCACTACACTACGCAGCGGAAGCAGGTGATTTGGCGGTAGTAAAAGAGCTAGTCGAAAATAATAATATCCCTGCGGACGTCAGAACAGGGAGGTGCAAGCGGACACCTTTACATTTAGCCGCTTTAGGTGGGCACTTAGATGTAGTAAAGTACCTGATTAATCACCATGCCGAGTGGGGTGTGCTTGATATAGATGGCTCCAATGGGTTACATTATGCAGCTTCAGGGGTCAAGAAAAGGGCTAATACAGCGATAGTCTCTTATATGATAAACGAACTAGGCGCTGACGCTAAATCTCTTATAAGAGAGAAGTTTAACTTGTTGCACCTAGCTATTAAAGCAACTAATGTTGATTTGGTACGTTATATTGTTAGGGAAATTCCAGAACTGACCTCTGAGTACAAAGAAAACGTAAGTTCTCCTCTACAGTTTGCCGAATTTAAGGATGAGAAAGAAATTGCAGATATCATCCGGAAAAGTCTACAGGACCAACAGGGGCCATGTGGGCAACTACATAAAAACTGTAGTATATCTTAAATGTTGACGTATCGATACCATAAGTGGTATGTTGCTGGTGTGTTCTTCTTTTGCCTCAACTTAATACCACAGGCTTACTGTACGCAAGCTCGTGGATTAAAAATAGATCTTGTAGGCCATGCTCAGGGAAAAGATCCGACTAGTAAGTCAGTACCAATCACAAGCCTAATGCAAATCGCGTTTCCTACACATACCATCGTTATCGAGGAAGTTCCGTGTGCTCTTCTCAAGGAAAGTGACTCGTCGCCTGAGGTTGATACAGATAATGAGGAAGAAACGTCTTTAGAGCGAAAAGGAAACACCGTAAACGACAATAAAGAGTTAAATGAGCTTGCGATTGCCAAAAACACGAAACCTTATAAGTACAACCGGTCGCGCCATCTGCCTGGAGGAAAATATGACCCTCGCAACAATTATGTTAAAGAAGAAGTTGATCTAGATAAGCTGCGCCTTCAACTATCAAGCGATGCCTTCGATATAGTAGGTTCAGAACCCAATGATCAGACTAAAAAATCTACGACATGTCTTTGTGTAGCCTTGAGGGACGAGCATAAATATATCAAAAAGTTTGTCTTCCATAATGGAGCGCATGTGATGTCGCCTGCTATGCGTAAGAAAGCGTATGAATATAGGTTATGATGTAACACAAGCTGAACAATCTCACGCAGAACTGCAGCTTACGCAATTTCTCATTCGCCGTGAGCAAGTACGGCCGGGATTATATACTCATATCATGGGTATGGGATGCAGTAGACGCTACTGTGCGGAATGTGATCATTTACTGAAAGGCATTGTATCGGATGAATACCTTGGGGTTGCTTCTTCAGTAGATCACGAAAAGAGTAATAGCGCTGGCCCGCGGCCAGGTTTTATTTCAGCTACTAGTAACCCAATCCATTCAGATGAAGCTGATAGTTCTGATGCCGTTAAGTTCACCCAAACAATAGCACAAGAAATAGAATACGAGGTAGTCAAAGGAAAGAAAGCTGTTGACGATGCTTCTTACGACAATTATTACTTACCAGAGAATTTGCAAGAAAGAATCCGACGTAGAACGGGTCTAAACTTGGATCTTTCTAACGAACGATTTAACAAGAAAAAAAGTAACAGAAAAAGAGCTGGCAGCAAGAATACGATTAGTTAACTCCTTGTTATTATTACGGTGTCTTTACAAATTGCATGTAACCCACCCTTTTTTACAACTAGATGCCTCCTATTGCCCACCTCTACCAGAGATACCTATCCCATAGAAATATTGCTACCGATTCTAGGCATGTTACTCCTTATGCAATTTTTTTTGCCCTCAAAGGACCTCACTTTGATGGCAATGCCTTTGCCGCACAAGCACTAGAAAAAGGAGCTTCTTATGCTGTAATTGACGATACGCAGTACCAAAAAGATGCGCGCTATATTTTGGTGGGTGATGTATTAACCACTTTACAGCAACTAGCGACCTATCATAGACAACGGCTTAAGATACCCATTATTGGCATTACAGGCTCTAGTGGAAAAACCACGACCAAGGAGCTCATCCAAGCAGTATTGCGCAGTCGCTATGTGGTCACGGCTACGCAAGGTAATCTCAACAATCACATTGGTGTTCCGCTTACGGTGCTAGCCATTGATGATAAGACAGAGATAGGGATCGTAGAAATGGGCGCTAACCATGTAGGAGAAATAGCGCAGCTTTGCGAAATCGCCATGCCTACCCATGGCTTGATTACGAACATAGGCCATGTGCATATAGAAGGCTTTGGGAGTTTTGAAGGTGTAGTTAAAGGAAAGAGGGAGTTGTATGATTACTTACATCGGCACAACGGGGTAGTGTTTACCAACTCTACAGATCCTATCCTCAGTAGCATGTCTAAGCACTTTGTGAAACCTGTCACGTATCCTCAACAACAAGATTTTTATCATTGCAACTTAGTAACCGAAAGCCCGGGGGTAGTCTATCAGAGCGAAAAGAGGCAAGTTGTTACGTCTCAGTTATTAGGACGTTACCACTTTTACAACATTGCTGCTGCCCTGTGTGTAGCCAAATACTTTCAAGTAGACGAAACGAAAGCCAACCGAGCTATTCAGAACTACCAACCTAGCAATAACCGTTCTCAAATCATCAAAAAAGGAAGTCATACCATTCTGCTAGATGCTTATAACGCTAATCTTGAGTCGATCATGGGGGCTATGCGGGCACTGCATGTAATGCCTGCTGCCCATAAAGTACTTATTCTGGGCGATATGGCTGAGCTGGGTGAAGAAACTGAAGAAGCACATCGAGCGCTAGGCCGTTTTACTACCCAAGCAGTTTACAAGGAAGTTTTATTGTGTGGGCCCCGCATGATAGCTGCCCAAGAGGCCAATCCCCGTGCTTTGCATTTCCTAGAAAAAGAGGATTTAGGCGTCTATCTGGCGCAACAGAAATTTAGAAATACGGCTTTTCTCATTAAAGGTTCTCGCTTTCTTCAGCTAGAGACATTGGTAGCATTTATTCATTAAGCTGTCCGTATTAAGAATTCCGTAATAATTTTTTTACCCAGGCTAGAAGTGAGTATGTTCAGGAGGAACCTCATGCCTATGCAGATTGAAGAAAAAATATACCAAATAGCCCTCAGCCAAGTTAGAGGAGTAGGATATGTGCTTTCGAAGAAGATGATAGTCCGATTTGGTTCGGCCCAGGCTATTTTTCAAAGTACGCTTCAGGCACTTACCAAAGCTCCAGGAATTAGTAAGCGTATAGCGCAAGACATACGCAGCAGCGATGCATTTTCTAAAGCAGCCGCATTATTGGCATCCCATGATAAGGCCAATACACGTGTTATAACTCCTTGGGAAGATGCCTACCCAGAACGTCTCAAACATATTTATGGCGTGCCCACGCTACTTTATTTTCGTGGTAATGTAGACCTTAATCAAGCAAAGGTCATTAGTATTGTAGGCACTAGAAACGCCACTAACTATGGGAAAAAAGTTGTAGAAACACTCCTGAGTGACCTTAGTACCTATCCGTTGTTAATTGTGAGTGGTCTTGCTTATGGGATTGATATCCATGCACACAGAACAGCACTAGAACTGGGCTTGCCCACCTTGGCAGTAGTAGCTGGAGGTGTGGATACTATTTATCCTGCAGCTCACAAAAGGACTGCAGAAGCCATGTTAGCTCAAGGAGGGCTATTAAGCGAACATCCACTTCAAACTAGGCCAGAAGCGCACCAATTTGCTGCCCGAAATCGCATTATTGCAGGCATTTCAGATGCGACGATTGTGGCAGAGGCTGGTCAAAAAAGTGGCGCCCTGATTACTGCTAACTATGCTAATGAATATAATAGAGAAGTTTTTGCAGTGTCCGGGGGTATTTATGCGCCTTATTCTGCCGGCTGTCATCACCTGGTTAAAACCCATCAAGCAAATCTACTTACCAGGGCTGCCGATATTGTTGATGCCATGCACTGGGATGAAGAAGTGCCTGCTGCAAAGAATATCTTGGATGTCTTGGATAAGCTTCCTGAACTCACAGAGGCCGAAAGAAGTGCCGTACAAACTATTGGGAGGCTAGAAGTACACATCGATGAATTGAGTTATCAAACCCAGATACCCCTTAACCGGTTGTCGGCCATCCTCTTGCAGCTTGAGCTCAAGAAAATTGTAAAGTTTCTTCCCGGGAAAAGGTTCAGACTGGTCGCTTATTAGAGCAGTGATGCGCGTATCTACATGCCTGAGTCCTCTCCTTAATGGGAAAAAGTTTTGTTAGTGGGGTTGATTTTGCACCTAGACAGCTATGGCTGCCTTGATTGGAGGGTGAGAGACATAATCTTGCAGTATGAAATCTTCATATTGAAAACTAAAGATGTTTTTAACATGGGGATTGAGTTGGATGGTAGGCAGAGACCGAGGCGTTCTAGAAAGTTGCAATGTGGCCTGTTCTAGATGATTACAATAAAGATGCGCATCTCCGAGCGTGTGTATAAACTCTCCCAACTCTAAACCGCATACCTGCGCTATCATCATAGTGAGCAAGGCATAAGAAGCAATATTGAAAGGAACCCCCAAGAATACATCGGCACTGCGTTGATACAGCTGGCAAGAAAGCTTGCCTCCTGCTACATAAAATTGAAAGAGTGTATGGCAAGGAGGTAAAGCCATTTTGTGCAGTTCTCCTACATTCCATACGCTTACAAGCAACCTTCTAGAGTTAGGATTTATTTTAATTTGTTCGACCACTTGTGCAATCTGGTCTACTTTTCCCCCATTTGCTGTAGGCCAGCTTCTCCATTGGTAGCCATAGATGGGTCCCAAGTCTCCCTGCTCATTGGCCCACTCATCCCAGATAGTCACTTTGTGCTGATTCAGGTACTGAATATTTGTATCGCCCCTTAAAAACCATAGTAGTTCGCAGATGACAGACTTTAAGTGAATCTTTTTTGTGGTGACAAGAGGGAAGCCTACAGCTAGATCGAAGCGCATCTGATAGCCAAATGTGCTGAGCGTACCTGTACCTGTTCTATCACCTTTTTCCACCCCACGATCAAGGATATGCTGTATTAAGTCCAGGTATTGCCTCATATGTAAAAGCTATGTTTTTGTACAAAAAATGAAAGAGGTTCTTACTACTCAAGGGGCCTCTTGATCGAGCCATTTTCTGTCTCTTTGGGATAGCTTGTCTACTACTAGCCCATAAGAATCATCGATCCACTGATAGATCGTTTTGTCGGAGATACCATCATCCGTCCTTACTGTGTTCCAGTGCTTTTTGTTCATGTGGTAGCCAGGGGTGACCCCTTCATACATCTCTCTGAGTTGGAGGGCCGTTTCTGGATTACATTTCAGGTTAATACTTTCGAATGGCTCTATGTTAGCGAGCGCAAACATTTTGCCCATGACTTTGTATACGAGTGTGCTCTTGTCAAAAGGAAACTCTTCGGTGACTCCTTTTTTCCGTAAGCAATAGTTTCTATAGGTCTCAATATCCATGTCCGTAAGCCTCAAGATATAAGATATTTCAGCGATGCTCAATTTACTTAGCTTTTTTGGAAGGGCATTACAGATTGTATCCGATCACAATTTTGTACTTTTGGGCTTACGTTAGCAACAGCACATGAAAAGTATAGGGGGATATTTAATATTTCTACATTCAATGTTTGTCAACCGAGAGAGAGTCAGAACCTATGTTGGGCAGACACTGGAAGAGTGTGTTGCTATAGGTGTAAACTCTATTTTTCTGGTAGCAATTGTATCCATGTTCGCAGGAGCAGTGGCGAGCATTCAAATTTACCATACTCTGGCATCGCCATTCCTCGGTAAATTTTTGATAGGATACGGTCTACGCGAGATGACCATATTAGAGACAGCACCAACAGTGATGGCGCTCGTATTTGCTGGCAGGGTAGGGTCGAGTATTGCCGGCCAGCTTGGCTCTATGCGGATTAGTGAACAAATAGATGCCCTAGAGATTCTGGGCATCAATACAACCTCTTATCTCGTGCTGCCCAAGATACTCGCTAGTATCTTAACCTATCCCTTTCTGGTAATCATCTCAGCGTTTCTTGCTATTTACAGCGGTCTTATTACCTCTCAGTTTGCCGTGTCTGTTGCTCCGGCAGACTATATCCACGGCCTTAGGCATGAGTTTGATCCATATTCAGTTTACTTCGCTATTTATAAATCGATAGTCTATGCTTTCTTGATATCTTCTATTTCTGCCTATAGGGGGTTCTACATATCTGGAGGGGCAGCGGCAGTTGGTAAGGCAAGTACCCGTGCCGTGACCGACAGCTGTATCGCCATCCTACTGGCCGATTATGTATTGACTCAACTACTTTTACATCCTACCCTTTAAATATGATCGAGTTCCAACACGTTAGCAAATCTTTTGATGGTAGGGAGGTGTTAGATGGAGTAAATGGAAGATTTGAGAAGGGGAGAGTCAATTTAGTCATTGGTGCAAGTGGCACTGGGAAAAGTGTACTGATAAAGTGTATTGTGGGCCTTATTCATGCTGATCATGGCAGTGTTTTTTTTGACGGAAGCGAATTTCTAAGTGGTCCTAGCAAAAGAACGGTGCATGTTAGAAGAGAGATAGGCATGTTGTTTCAGGGAGGAGCGTTGTTTGATTCTAAAAATGTGGAAGAAAATGTGATATTCCCACTCGATATTCTCACTGACATGCCTAAAGATGCCAAACTGGATCGTGTCAACTTTTGTCTCCAACGTGTAGGGCTGTCCAATGCGAATAAAAAGATGCCTAGTGAGCTGAGCGGCGGTATGCAAAAAAGAGTAGGAGTTGCCCGTGCTATTGTTAACAATTCTAAGTATCTATTTTGTGATGAGCCGACCTCTGGACTTGATGCAAGGACAGGGTTGTTGATCGACGAGCTGATCCAAGAACTTACGTATGAATACAATATTACCACCACAATCGTCACCCATGACATGAATACTATTGTGTCTATGGGCGATAAAATTTTGTTTCTTGAGCAAGGAAAGAATACTTGGGAGGGTACTTCAGCCGACATTTTCCATGTTGACATAGCAACACTAAAAGATTTTCTTTTTGCGAGCAAGCTGATGAGGATGGCCAAGAAACAGGCCTAAGCAGTATGCTTGCTAAAATGTGTTTTTCTGCTGAGTGCTGGTCTTTCTCCCAACTTCCCTAATAGCAAAATCAGCACCCCCCAATGCGTAGAATTCAATCGACTATGATGGGCAGAAATTTTTCGGAAAAGCAAACAAATTTTCTTCCTTCTTAGGCTGTAATCCTTACTTTTGATCCCTATGGTTCCTCAGCGAATCGTGTTGGCTACTAATACGCAAACAATGCATCTCACAATTCTCACCCCGGATAAGAAAGTTTTTGAAGGCAGTGTTCAAAAGGTCACCTTCCCGGGTAGTGCAGGATCATTTCAAGTACTCAAAGACCATGCTCCGCTTGTTGGCACGCTGCAAAAAGGCGCTATTCTTTATGGAAGTGAGCAACAAGAGCATGTTTTAGCTATTGAAGAAGGTTTGGTAGAGGTGCTTAATAACAGCATTACTGTTTTGGTGACATCTGTTACTTAGTCGCCCCTTAACAAAGGGGAATTTCATTGCCTACTATGCGATAAGGAATATTTTTTGAATATTTTACCCAAAATAGCGTAGCAAAAAACGCAAGGAAAGGATAAATTTAGTTCAAAA
>JBJORC010000028.1:0-8709 GCA_046049605.1 Bacteroidota bacterium | reverse complement strand
AGCATGTTTTAGAGGCCATGGCCTACAACTTATATAGACTCCCGGGAATAGTTATGTCCAAAGGGTAAGAAAAATGAAGGGAAAGTGCTCCCAAGAGCAACTAACACCCCCAAGAAGGGGGCGTTAAGCAGCCTAAACACCTAAAAAGTGCGCCTCCTCTAGAGGAAGAGAGAAACTGGGTAGATTATGCAAAGGTCTCGGAGCGAGATACTAAAATAGAACATGCCCAAAAATTTTATACTAAAACCGGAGTGATTTTTTGTGTTGGTCCTTTCGGACCCTGGACACATCTTCGGGATTGGTATTACAATGCGGTACTAAATCTGCCAGTGACTAGAGCCCCATTATGTTGTGGCGATGAGCAGGGTGAGCACCTATGATGTCCAAGGCTGTTCCAGGATGACCAAGCCTTCAATAGAAACCTATACATCTGACAGCAGGCCTTCTTCTTGGGCGTTTGGTCTTCTTCTTCTTGGGCATTAACTTCCCGTCAGCCAGTCGTAACGTCTCTCGCTCTGCGTAATTATTTAAGCCACGTAACACTGTAAATATGTATTTTTGCATCCTGCAATAAATCACCAACCAAATTTATGGCACTCATTAGCACGATACGCAGACACTCAGGCCTGGCAGTGGGCATTATCACAATTGGGTTGATCCTATTTCTTATTGGTGGAGACGTGATACAGCTTAGCGCTATATTATCTGGCAAAAACCGGGCAGATGTAGGAAAAATAGCAGGCCAGAAAATTACCCTTCAAGCATACCAATCCCAAGTGGAGCGGCTGCGCCAGCTTATCCCCTACAACGCTGACGTACGAGAAACATTTATCAGGGACCAAGCTTGGCGTCAGCTCATCACCCAAATCGCTTATCAAAAAGAATGCCGTGCTTTGGGGCTGATAACTAGTGAGGACGAACTGGTAGACATGGTACAGGGAGACCACATTCACCCAGAACTACAAGCTGCCTTTCAAAATCATGAGACTAAGCAATTTGACAAGCAGCAACTCATCAGCTACCTCCACAAATTAGCACAAATGCCTGAAGCACAACAGGCGCAATGGCACCAATTTGAGAGCGGAATGGCTGCCTTAAGACAACGTGAGAAGCTCACCCAATTGATGGTAAAAAGTGCTTTCATCACTGATCTGGAGGCGCAAGCCCAGCATGATGCTACCCAGGCTACGATCCACATCAAGTGCCTCTATATTCCTTACTACACCCGTCCAGACGATGCAGTACAGGCCACTGACACGATGCTAAAAGCCTATCTCGTGGCACACAAAGATGCCTATCAGGTAGAAGAAAGTAGAGGCATACAATACGTCACCTTTCCAATTATTCCTACCAAGGAGGATGAGCAAGCCTTTCAGGAAGAACTGCAAGCGCTGAAAAAATCCTTTTCCCAGGCCAAAGACGACCATTCTTTTGCGAAAATTAACACCGATGGAAGACCTTCATTGTCTCACCTCCATTTTAACGCCCAACAACTTCCGGAGGCACTGGCCACAAAAAGATTACAACTAAAAAAAGGTGCTGTGATAGGCCCTGTACAAGAAGAAAGGGTGCACAAGCTCTACAAAGTAGTAGCCATCAATCCGCAAGCAGCCAAGCAATACGAAATTGCCGTCATTGAAAAGCATTTACTGCCGGGTGATCTAACCCGCGATCGGCTATTTAGGAAAGCAGACTACTGTGCCAGTACCGTCAAGAACGCAACGCAATTAGAAACTTACGCTGCGCAAGAGGCATTACAGCTGCGTGAGGTCCAAGTAGGCAAAAATGAGGAACAAGTAGGCCCCCTTGCTCAGGCCCGAGAGCTGGTTCGATGGCTCTACAACGATGCTGCTGTGGGACACGTATCCCCTGTCTTTGAGTTAGACAGCGAGTACGTGGTGGCTGTAATGACCGAACACGTGCCCCCAGGTACCGCCCCACTGGCGCAAGTGCGTGACGAAATTGTTCTCAAGGTGAAAAACGAGCACAAAGCCAACGCCATCATGGCCGAGTTGCAGCAGCTCAGTGGCAGGACCGTAGAAGAAAAAGCTGCTCAATATGGCGATGGCGCTAAGCTTCTAGAAGTCAAAAAGTTATTTTTTGAAGACGACACCCTCCAAAGTGCTGGCATGGCACGGCAGACAGTGGGTACTGCTTTTGCACTACAACCCGGTTCACAAGCCACCGTGGCTGATGACAATGGCGTTTTGGTCGTAGAACTAGTTGCCAAAAACATGGTGACAGCTTTAGAAGATGTAGCAACCCACCAGCAGAGTTTAAACCGGTTAGTCAAAATTAAGCAGCCCTACGACGTCCTCCAGGCCTTAGAAGCGTTGGCCCAAATAAAAGACAATAGACACAAGTTTTATTAAGAGACTTCTTCAAGCAATTTCGCTTTGACCAGATCCGGAAGTGCCTTTTAAACACTAATGCCGGTTAACATACTCTATCAGAATTGAAAAATGCTCTTTGCACAAAAAATTGAAAACTTTTCCCAAAGACGAAACTGACCTTTGGGAAATTTCGTAAAGAAATCTGCAAGAACAGGGCGTTGAGACCCATCTACCATTTGAGGTCCAAAGGGCCGAGTTGAGATGAGGTAGCCCTTGCCGGCTAGACAACGGACTTCGATAAAGGACGACTCTCAATAAAAGTGGCAACGCCGAGTAATTGCTATCAATCAGTAAATCACACATCCGCCCAATGGACTTGTCTCACCTCAACGAAGCGCAACAACGGGCTGTCACCGGTACAGAGGGGCAATACATGGTTATTGCGGGGGCTGGCTCAGGAAAAACCAGCGTCCTGACGCACCGCATTGCCTATCTATTGGGAGAACAAAACAGTGCTTCCTTCAATATCCTGGCCCTGACCTTTACCAACAAAGCAGCCAATGAAATGCGCCAGCGTGTCGAAAAGATGGTCGGTCCGGCTGCCAAGAGCCTCTGGCTGGGGACCTTTCACAGCATCTTTTTAAGAATCTTGCGCAAAGAAGCAGCCCGCCTGGGATATCCCCACAACTTCACCATCTATGACACCGACGACAGTAAATCTTTGCTTCGATCGATCCTCAAAGAGATGAGTTTAGACGACAAAGTGTACAAGCCCAATGTTGTGTTCGCCCGTATTTCTAGTGCCAAAAATCGCCTGATCACTGCCCAGGCGTATGCCAACAATACCCTCTACCAAACAGATGATGAAATGGCCCGAAAACCACGCATGGGCGAAATATTTCTCAAGTATGCCAACCGATGCCTCAAGGCAGGAGCCATGGATTTTGATGACTTACTCCTCAATACCTACCAGCTTTTTAACCAACACCTCGAGGTACTCTGCAAGTACCAGGAATACTTTCGGTACATCCTGGTCGACGAGTTCCAAGACACCAATATAGCCCAATACACCATCATCAAAGACCTCGCTATACTACACAAAAATATCTGCGTTGTAGGCGACGACGCCCAAAGTATCTATGCATTTCGCGGTGCAGACATACGCAACATCCTCAATTTTGAGAAGGACTACCCAGCCCTGAACATCATTAGGCTAGAGCAGAACTATCGCTCTACTCAGAACATTGTCTATGCTGCCAACTCCATCATCAGCCACAACAAAGCACAACTGAAGAAAAAAGTTTGGACGGACAACGATAGGGGCGAACCCTTGAGTCTGATCAGGGCTGCTACTGATACCGAAGAAGGTTGGCTGGTGGCTACCTCTATCTTTGAAGCTAGAGCCAATCAAAAGCTTTATAACAAAGACTTTGCTATACTATACCGTACCAACAGCCAATCTAGGGCCATTGAAGAAGCCTTGCGAAAAATGAATTTATCGTACCGCATCGTTGGAGGCACGTCTTTCTACCAAAGAAGAGAGGTCAAAGACCTGCTGGCTTACCTGCGCCTGTTGATCAATCCCAATGACGAAGAGGCCCTGAAACGCATCATCAACCTGCCGAAAAGGGGCATTGGCCTCGGCAGTGTCGAAAAAATGGTCACAGCAGCTACGGATCACGCCATTCCTCTCTGGGAAGTCGTGCGCAATGCCTCCAATTTCCTGGGCGGTCGAGTAGGCAGCAATATTGAGGAATTTGCCGCCATGATCCAGCACATTACCGCAGAACTGTCCCAAAAAGATGCGTATGAAATTGCCAGCCACATGGCCAAGCGTTCTGGGCTTCTCAAAGAGTTATACGAAGACAAAACTATAGAAGGATTGGGACGGTATGAGAACGTGCAAGAGCTTTTAAACGGGATCAAGGAATTCACTACTAATGCTGAGAATGAAGAGGTAAGCTTGGCAGCCTTTTTACAAGAAGTGACCCTGCTGACCAGCGCTGATGAAGCAGACCAGGAGCATACAGACAAAGTAACGCTAATGACTATCCATGCCGCCAAAGGGCTTGAATTTGCGTACGTCTACGTCGTAGGTATGGAAGAAGCATTGTTCCCCTCACAGATGATGCTAGAGAGTCAAGCCGACCTGGAAGAAGAACGCCGCCTCTTTTACGTAGCTGTGACCCGTGCCCAACAAAAAATTTTCTTGACCTATGCCTTGAGCAGGTATCGCTTTGGTCGGCTTAGGCACTGCGAACCCAGCCGCTTCCTTGCAGAAATTGAACCAGCTTACTTGCAAACCAGTGGGCAGCGGTTCTCGAAGGCTACTGACAGTCTTAGCTATGCTCATCGACTGGTGCACAGAATCGTCAAAAATCCACAGCAGTACTCCCAGAACGCATGCTCTACAGTACCTACTGACTTCCATCCCAGCGATACAACCCATATCAAGGTAGGCACACAGGTAACACATCCCAAATTTGGTCGAGGTACGGTACGCCAGCTAGATGCATCAGACGCTTCCCGAAAGGCCAAGATCGATTTTGCTGACTTTGGGGAAAAGACTTTATTGCTTAGCTTCGCCAAGCTTAAAATTCTTGATTCACTTCCTGCATAAACAACCTAAACGCTTATTTTTGGCGTCTAAATACACCCCCAATGTACGATTACAATGCTACCCGAAAGCCACTTATTTTGAAAGAGTACGGCAGAAATATTCAAAAGCTTGTAGAAGCCATGGATACTATTGAGGACAAAGCTGAAAGAACGCTACACGCTCAGAGTGTTCTGAAACTGATGGCCATACTAGATGCCAACAATAAGAATTGTGCGGAAAACATTCAAAAACGCTGGGATGATCTGTTTATCATTTCTAATTATACCTTGGATGTGGATAGCCCTTATCCGATGCCAGAAAGAGCTGTATTCAATAAAAAAATGCAACGGCCATCATATACCAAACAGCCCATCAAGTTCAAAAACTATGGCCGCAACATAGAACGCCTCATCCAAAAAGCGGTTTATATAGAAGAGCAAGAAGAGCAGGAAAAAATGGTGATTGGCATTGTCAAGTTGATGAAAAACTTCAGCAACGAGTGGAATAATGACAATGTAGATTGTGGCACACTGCTAACTAATATCAAGTACTTGGCAGGCAACAAACTCATAGTTGACTTTGAGAAGCTCAAATCGCAGAATATCTTCTCCACAGTATATAGAGAGAAAAATAGAGGCGCTAAAAAGAATATAAGCACGGAAAAAAAGCAAAAGGCTTCGTGAATACATTTAGAATTCAAGGAGGAAAACCACTCCAAGGAACCATCACACCACAAGGGGCTAAAAATGAAGCTTTGCAGGTGATCTGTGCTGTGCTATTGACCTCCTCTCCGGTCATCCTCCACAATGTTCCTGATATAATCGACGTCCAAAAATTGATCGCCCTACTTAGGGTACTAGGCGTTGGCATAACACATTCCGCCAAGGGCACTTATCACTTCGATCCTTCCAACCTCAACATGGCTTCTGTAGACACCGAAATGTTGAAGAAACATGCCACCAAAATTAGAGGATCAGTGATGATTTTGGGACCGCTGCTCGCACGTTTTGGGAAAGTTACAATACCCAGACCTGGAGGAGACAGAATAGGAAGAAGGCGAATGGACACACACCTTTTAGGGATGCTTAAACTAGGAGCTACATGCTCTTATAATGACAAAGAGGATACCTACCTAGTTGAAGCCGCAACACTGAAGGGTAATTATATCCTGCTGGATGAAGCTTCTGTGACCGGAACAGCCAACGTCATCATGGCTGCTAGTCTAGCTGAAGGCACTACTACGCTCTATAATGCTGCCTGTGAACCCTACATTCAACAGTTGTGCAAGATGCTGGTACAAATGGGGGCCAAGATAGAAGGCATCGGCTCCAACCTACTTATCATTCATGGCGTTCAGGAGCTGCAAGGTACTGCCCACACACTACTCCCCGACATCATTGAAATTGGGAGCTTCATAGGACTAGCCGCTATCACTATGGCCAACTTAACCATTAAAAATGTGTGTGTTGAGCAGTTAGGTCCTATCTCGGAAGGATTCAGAAGACTAGGCATTCAATTAGAAATCGAACATGACGATATTATCATGCGTCCCCAGGAGCACTATGAAATAGCAAAAGGCCTGAACGGATCACTTCCCACCATTGCTGATGCGGTCTGGCCAGGCTTCCCAACGGATCTGATCAGCATCATGCTCGTTGTAGCCATCCAAGCCAAAGGAACAGTACTCATTCATCAAAAGATGTTCGAGAGCCGGCTGTTTTTTGTAGACAACCTCATTGAGATGGGTGCTCAGCTTGTCTTGTGCGATCCGCACCGAGCGAGTGTAACGGGTCTCGACCGTGCCTATCCACTCAGAGGTATTCAAATGACTTCACCGGATATTAGGGCTGGAATTGCCCTTTTGATTGCTGCCCTTTCTGCAGAAGGTACAAGCATCATCGACAATGTAGGCCAAATTGATCGAGGCTATGAGATGATTGATACGCGACTTAGGGCTTTGGGAGCAGCGATTGAAAGAATCAACTAAAAACACGCTATACTCGCCCAAAAAAGTGGGCAGAAATCACCCTGTACTCTCTTTTTAAGTTGGGTCGGAGCAACTAAATTGGGGGCAGTAGGCGTCTTGGTTGGGCAACATTAACAGATCGGTCATTTCCCTCCCTTTTGTGGGCTTGATTCCATCAGAGATCAAATAATATAGAGACATGCGTAGCGACTGTAAGGTAGTTTGGGACAATTGCCTTCAATTTATCCAAGGTGAGATCAGCGAGCAAAGCTTCAAAACATGGTTCCAGCCTATTGTTCCTAAGAAGTTAGAGAACAACACCCTGACTATCCAGGTACCTAGTCAGTTCTTTTACGAATGGATTGAAGAACACTATCTGTCTTTACTGCAACGCGTTATCCATCAAGAACTAGGGGCACAGGGTAAGTTAGAATACTCCATCATTGTCGATCAAGGCAACACCCACCAAAAGCCTTTTACCATTAAATTGCCACTGCATCCTCCTAGCTATGCCCAGCAACACCAATCCAAACAGCCTATTGCCGAGCAGAGCTTTAGAAATCCATTCACACTTAAAAATATAGGGGGGGCCAGTCAAGCATCTTACCTCAATCCCAACTATACTTTTGAGGCTTTTATAGAGGGGGCTTGTAACCAACTTGCAAAAGCTGCTGCCCAAGCTATTGCCAAAAAACCTGGAGGTACTTCTTTTAATCCTTTCATGATTTACGGGGGAGTAGGGCTGGGGAAAACGCATGTTGTACAAGCACTAGGCAATGAAATTAAAGCTTTATTTGCCAATAAATTTGTTTTGTACGCCTCCTCAGAGCAGTTTACTACGCAATTTATAGAAGCACTACGTAATAATAGCATTCAAGACTTCTCTCACTTTTATTTACAAGCGGACCTACTCATCATTGACGATGTGCAGTTTTTGGCAGGCAAAGAAAAAACCCAAGAGATATTTTTTCACATCTTCAACCACTTGCACCAAGCAGGCAAGCAAATCGTCATGACCAGCGACTGCCCCCCCCGTGAGCTTAAGGGCCTACAGGAACGGCTACTCTCAAGATTTAAATGGGGATTGACTGCCGACTTGCAACAGCCTGATTTTGAAACTAGAGTAGCTATTATCCAGAGCAAAATGGAAGCAGATGGAATTAATATGGCAGATGAGCTGGTTCAATATGTTGCGCATAGTGTAGATACCAATATTAGAGAGCTGGAGGGCGTGCTCATCTCCTTGATGGCCCATGCTTCCTTAAATAAAGAGGAGATTAATCTAGAGCTGGCTAAGGAAGTATTAAAGAATATTGTACAGGAAATTCATACTGAAGTGAGCATGGACTATATACAAAAGACCGTTGCTGCTCATTACAGCGTTTCCTTAGAGAACTTGAAGAGTAAATCCAGGAAAAGAGAACTCGTAACTGCTAGACAGATCGCGATGTATTTTGCTAAAAAGTACACCAACCATTCTTTAAAGTCGATCGGCTACTACTTTGGTGGTAGAGACCACAGCACGGTTATTCACGCGTTGCAGTCTGTCAACAACATGCTTGACACAGAGCCACATTTTAAGCTATCATTCAAAGACCTCCAGCGAAAAATAAAGTCCAAAGTCCCTCTATAGGCATGGGAGTGCGCTTTTCCTGGGCAGGAGTACGTGCATAACATTTTACAGTCCTAATTAGTCGTCCCTTAACAAAGGGGAATTTCATTGCATACTATGCGATAAGGAATATTTTTTGGAAATTCTACCCAAAATAGCGTAGCAAAAAACGCAAGGAAAGGATAAATTTAACTCAAAA
>JBJORC010000027.1:0-5166 GCA_046049605.1 Bacteroidota bacterium | reverse complement strand
ATGAACGACTGTAAGGGCTAATAGACCTCTTGCAGGAGCCCAATAGGCCAAAAACAGGCGTGGGTAAGTCCAGATATGTCTTCCAAAAAGAGTATGAAACAACTGGCAACTATTCTGCAATAGTCTCATTGTAATGATCCACTGACTTTTTCTGATGCAAAGATAGGACTGGCAAGCGCTACTTGGAATAGCAGTGTATCTATAAGTCTAGTAGCGATGCTTCTTGGAGCATTACTTAAGTTGTGAGACTTATCAGGTGTTATTCCTCATTTGGCAAACCATTTATCTTGACGCAAGACCTCGCCTTGTCGGCTAGGCCTCTTTTGGAAGTCAAAAAGTAGGCAAAAAATCAGTTGTTGTCATAAAACTTCTAAGAGCCTTGTCGTAGTTTCATCCCACCTAAACCTCGGCCCCTTGGCTCTCAAACAGTAGATGGGCCTTAAGGGCCTACCCCTGCGGATTTCTTCACGAAATTTTACAAAGGCGGCAAGCTTGGGAGAATGCCCAGCGTTTGAGTGCTGGCAAAGGTTATCAGGTATCCACCAGATGGAGCTCGTCACTTAACTTACCACTTGTTAGCAATGCTGACTTGAGTAAGGCTGCTTTTTTGTTGCCTATTTGTTGGGCCAAAGTTGCTGTGCTTGCCGGTTTAATGTGCTTGATAGACTTGAAGTGCAAAAGCAGCTTGTCAATCGTTTTGGGCCCTATGCCAGGAATGGCTTCTAACTCGCTTTGGAGGCTGGTCTTACTCCGTTTGTTTCTATGAAAGGAAATGGCAAAACGATGAGCTTCATTGCGTATCTGCTGAATTAGCTTCAAAGATGCAGCCTGTTTGCTGATGTGAATAGGGTAAGGATCCCCTGGACAATAGATTTCTTCCAACCTTTTGGCAATGCCGATGACAGGTACCTGGCCATCAATGCCTACTTTTTTAAGAGATGCTACGGCTGCGTTGAGTTGGCCTTTTCCACCATCAATCACGATCAGGTCGGGTAAGCTTTTCTTTTCCTCCATCAACCGCTTGTACCGCCTATGCACCACTTCGCTCATCGAGGCAAAGTCATCGGGGCCTGTGACCGTCTTGATGTTGAAATGGCGGTATTCACTTCTAGCAGGCCTCCCGTTCTTAAAGCATACCAAGGCTGCCACGGGGTGGCTGCCTTGGAGGTTAGAGTTGTCAAAGCACTCGATGTGCCAGGGAAGGTGTTGGAGCTGAAGGTCCTGTTGTAGTAATAAGAGTATTTTATTGGCCTTTTTTGGGTAGCGTTCATTTTTAATGAACCGTTCTTGCTTAAAGAAAAGCGCATTCTTGACAGCCAGCATCACTAGCTTTTTTTTGTCTCCTATTTGGGGCACGGTCAGTATCAGTGTGTTGAGGTCGATCGATAGCGGCAGGTTCGTCAGCACTTCTGTGGCCGTGCTACTGTACTTTTCTCTAAAATTAAGAATCACTAGCGGCAATAGATCGCCATCTTCTTCGTCCAATTTCTTTTTAAGCTCCACGGTCTGCGTGAAGGTGATGGCGCCATGCTTGATTTGTAGGTAGCTCACAAAAGCAGCTTGCGTGTCTGAGACCATTCCAAACACATCCAAATCGCCTACCTTAGGGTTGATGACCAACGATTTGACTTGGTACGCTGTTAAGGCATCTAATTTTTCTTTACATGCCTGCGCTTCTTCATAGGCAAGTGCTTGGGCAGCCTGGTGCATCTTCTCTCTGAGGTCCTTTTTAACAGCATTTAGGTGCCCCTTTAGCAGGTACTCAATTTGGGCTATAGCTTGGTTATAGGACGCTTCATCCTGTAGCCCCTCACAAGGCCCTTTACAGTTGCCTATGTGGTATTCTAGGCAGACTTTAAACTTGCCTTTGAAAACGTTTTCTGCTGTTAAGTTATAAGCACATGTGCGCAGCGGATATAATTGTTTAATCAGTGCTAAGATTTGATGCATGGATCGCAAGTCAGTGAAGGGGCCATAGTATTGGCCTATCTGGGGCGATACCTTGCGGGTGGAGATCACTCTGGGAAATCGCTCCTTGGTGATACAGAGGTAGGGATAAGTTTTGCCGTCTTTGAGGAGAATGTTGTAGCGGGGCTGGCTCTTCTTAATCAGGTTGTTCTCTAGCAGCAGGGCTTCATATTCAGAATTTACAATGGTGCACTCAATAGCTGTGATCTCAGACACCATCTTACGGGTTTTGAGATTGTACTGTTTGGAGCCACTAAAATAGCTACTCACTCTCTTTTTAATGTTTTTGGCTTTCCCTACATAGATAAGCGTGTCTTGCTTGTTGTAAAAGCAGTACACACCAGGCTGGGTAGCAAGCAAGAAAACGTCTTTGGGTGTGTATTTTTTCACCTCCATGTCTGTATAGTGATGGCCTGATACAGGCTGTCTCGGGTATTCTTTCCAATACCAAAAATGGCTTTGCTGAAGATCTTCATAGCACAAGAAGGCTTGAATAAACAAAAGCAGCAACAATGTAGAGTGGTCCAGTGATGACCCCATCCATAAGCCCCTTTGGTCAATACTCAGAAGATCTCATCGATATCCAGTTCCACATCTACCGCATCTTTCTCCATCATTGACTCCTCTTCTTGGTCCTCCTCCTGAGCTGGCAATACTGCTTTGGCGTTTTCAAGTTGAATGGGTATGTCTACGCCAATTGGCTTGGTGTAATCAAGGAGCGGCCCTTTTTCGTAGGGCAGTTCACGGTCTTCATAGATGCTTAGCATAAATCTTTCCCATATCGGCCTAGCTGTAGACGCTCCGCCTCCTAGGCCCAAAGTCCTGAAGTGAATACACCGATCTTCTCCACCTACCCAAACGCCAGCACACAAGCCCCTGGCCATGCCAACAAACCATCCATCTGACTGATTAGAGGTGGTGCCAGTTTTCCCACAAATCTCATTACCCTCTTTGAGAGCCCGCTCAATGCCCCTAGAGGTGCCGCCTGGCTCCTCTATAGTACCCTTGAGCATGTGTATCATTAAATAGGCTGTTTTTTCACTAATGGCCTCTCGTTTTTGGGGCATGAATGTCTCAAGCACCCGGCCATTTTTATCTTCGATATGGGTGATGAACAAAGGTGCTGTCCAAACACCCTTATTCATAAAGGTACTGTAAGCTCCCACCAGTTCGTAGACAGATACATCGCCAGTCCCTAGGCATAGGGAAGGTACTGGATCTAAGGAGCTATTGATTCCTAGCCTCTTGGCATAATCTACCACCAGTGTTGGCCCTAACTGTTTCATCAGATAAGCCGTGATCGAGTTTACCGATCTGGCCATGGCCTGGCGCAGGGTCATTTTTTCACCTGTGTACTTCTTGCTCCAGTTTCGTGGCACCCACGTAGGTGGGTTGCCTGGTACCCTGAAAGTAACTGGTGCGTCTACTACTTTTTGCCAAGGCATGTATCCATTGTCAATGGCAGCTGCATACACGATGGGCTTAAATGCGGAACCAGGCTGCCGTTTGCCTTGCATGACATGGTCGTATTGAAAGTGTTTGTAGTTGATGCCTCCTACCCAGGCTTTGACGTGCCCTGTATGTGGTTCCATGGCCATAAAACCTGTATGGAGCAGTCTTTTGTTGTATCTAAGCACATCCATGGGGCTCATGACCGTATCGATTTCCCCTTTCCAGGAGAATAGCTGGGTAGCCGTGGGCGTGTTCATGAGGACATCAATTGTGTCCTTGTCTTCACCATACTCTTCCACCATCTGTTGGTAGTATGCTGTGCGTTTGGCTGCTGTCGCAATAAAATTCTCGATTTCATTGCCATTCTGGTCAACCCATGGATTGCGCCCTTCCCAGTGCTGCTCGAAGCTTGGCTGCAACACTTGCATATGTGTTGAGACGGCCTCCTCGGCATATTTTTGCAAGCGACTATCAATGGTCGTGTAGATTTTTAAACCATCTTCAAACAGATCGTAGCCATGTTGGTCCGTCCATTGTAGGAGAAAGTCGCGAATGACAGATCGAAAATAAGTAGCTAAGCCCATGTTGTGGTCTTCTGCCTTGTACTCCAGTGTTATGGGCTGCTGTTTGATCTGTTCATAATTTTCTTGAGCCAGTAGCTGGTATTTACAGAGTTGTGCCAGCACCACATCTCTTCTTCGGCGCGCTCTTTCTGGATGTTTAATAGGACTGTAGTGAGAAGGGGCTTTTAAAAGTCCCACCAATAAGGCAGCTTGTTCTACGCTGAGCAAGTCAGGTGTAGTGTTGAAGAAGGTCTTGGCAGCTACCTTGAGGCCAAAAGTGTTGCTCCCAAAGCTGACCGTATTGAGGTACATGGCAATGATTTCCTTCTTGGTATAAGACCGCTCGAGCTGTACCGCCACAATCCACTCTTTGGTTTTTACAATGACTGTTTTGACAAGTGGGATGTTGCTGAGTAGTCCCTTGTACCTTTCGTTCCTGGTTTCAAAAAGATTCTTGGCTAGCTGCTGTGTAAGAGTACTCCCACCTCCTTTGTTCTTTTGCAAGAGAATAGAAAGAAAAAAGGCCCTGCAGAGTCCCTTGAGATCAATACCGGCATGGGTTTCAAATCGGTAATCTTCCGTAACCAACAAGGCATTGATTACATTTTGAGAAATTTCTTCGTACGTCACGAGGCTCCTGTTGTTTCTAAAGTACTTGCCGAGCAAGACCCCATCTGCTGAGTACAACTCTGAAGACAAATCGCTTTCAGGATTTTCTAGCACAGCTAGAGAGGGTAGTGTGCCATAAAGATTCCACAAGTTGATCTTCACTGTGAAGATATACAGGGGAACTGTGCCCAGGAAGAGTAAAAAAACAATCCAGATTGTCCAGATAAACCGTTTTATAGATTTATTTTGCTTGTGTATGGTCATCATATTGATGGTGCCCCGCGCTAATAATTTGTATTCAAAGCCTTGGCAAAAGCAAATACGCGTGCGTGGTAATCGTACTACCTACGCACTTGGTTGGCACCTCTCGGTGAGCAGACGGCCCGCCCCCACTTGTGCTCAGCATCCTAAAATTAGTACTTATTCTAGTGCTAGTGAACCTCGAATATACTTCGAGACCTTTGCATGGTGTAGGATGCTCTAAACGTCTATTTTTTGGGTTAACGAGAAAAATTCCAGTATAATACTTTGAGCTTATACCACTGTTTTGGCATAAACTAAGGAACCTGCTATC
>JBJORC010000026.1:0-8178 GCA_046049605.1 Bacteroidota bacterium | reverse complement strand
GATAGCAGGTTCCTTAGTTTATGCCAAAACAGTGGTATAAGCTCAAAGTATTATACTGGAATTTTTCTCGTTAACCCAAAAAATAGACGTTTAGAGCATCCTACACCATGCAAAGGTCTCGCATCATTACTGTAGCAGCCTTCTCGACAAAGAACTGCCAAGATTCACTCGATTTATTGTAAAAAAGCACCATAGGTACTAATATTGCTCTTTGTGGTTATTTTCCTCCTTAGCTCAGTTGGTTAGAGCATCTGACTGTTAATCAGAGGGTCGCTGGTTCGAGTCCAGCAGGAGGAGCACAAGCTGGCGCTATACATCGGCCTTTTTGTTTCCCTAAGCCCTTGAGCCAGGCGTTTGTCGAGAACTTTTCCTACATACTCTTGATATCTACGCTGGGGTAGTGAGAGATGCGTCCGCTATAGTACTAAAAGCGTGTATTACTCTTGTTTTAGGTATCGTTTAATACTTTTCGCGCACAGCATAGTATTAACATAATTTTCTGTATAATTTAGTGTTCGTTACCTAACTCTAGAGCAAATCATGAATCAACACAGAGGCGAAGTTCTTGAGGCTGTCGTAAGAAAGAGTGGCTACCCCCTCAAAACAATTGCCGCAAGGCTAGGCGTTAGTAGAAATACGATCTACAACAAATTTAGAGAACACGATCTAAGCTATGATTTCATCGTCAAGGTGGGAGAGCTTCTTCACTATAATTTTACCTATGAATACCCTGAAATAAAGACTACAGTTAGTTTAGATAAAAGCAAGCACGTAGCTGAGTTATGGTGGCTAGAGAAAAAGTATACCCATTTACTTGAACGCTACGGCCAACTGCTGAGTTTTTTACTCAGGATGGCCAACGATTATCACTTAGAGATACTCAAGAAAGAGATAGACAAATTCCTGGAGCCGTCCCGCTAGCCATGCACATGCCTACCCCACACTCGCCCAATGATTCGATTGACTACAAAAAAATTTTTGGGGCAACACTTCCTCCGAGACGAAAACATTGCTCATAAGATTGTCAGTGCTTTAAGCAAAGAGCCTCGCACAATTGTGGAGGTAGGGCCTGGCACAGGGATTCTGACTGAGCTGTTGGTAAAACAAAAGGACCTTGATCTGTACTTAGTAGAAGTAGATCTTGGTCTGGTGTCTTACCTAAAACAAACCTATCCTTTATTGCGGGATCGCATCATTGCAGCTGATTTTCTTAAGCTACCACTCACCCAATTGCACCCTGGGCCTGTTTCCATTATTGGTAATTTTCCTTATAACATTTCCTCACAAATATTTTTCAAGGTGTTGGAACACCGGCAGCAAGTGCATGAAGTAATAGGCATGATTCAGAAAGAAGTAGCAGAACGCCTCACTGCCAAGTCTGGAAGTAGGGTATATGGCATTCTTAGTGTTTTGCTACAAGCTTTTTACGATCTCGAGTATCTCTTTACCGTAGGGCCACAGGTGTTTTCTCCTCCTCCTAAGGTGCAGTCTGCTGTGATACGCTTGCGGAGAAATAGCACGCTACAGCTCGATGTTGATGAAAAGCTTTTCTTTAGAGTGGTCAAGGCAGGTTTTCAACAGCGTAGAAAAATTTTACGCAATGCATTAAAGTCATTACTTCCCGCAACGAAACACCCTCCCCTCCTATTGGGAAAAAGAGCAGAACAACTTACAGTGGCAGATTTTGTGACCCTCACCAAGTATATAGCAGTAGGTTGATCGAGCTTGGGACGTGTACCAATTTCGATTGGTACACTCATCAATTCTCCGGCAGCATCGGGACATAAGGTATAACTACCTCTTCTTCTTGTCGCGCTACCAGCCATATGTCAACATTCTCGCCGATTCTCATCTGTTGTCCAGCATCAGGGTGCTGCCCTAAAATCGTGCCAGGCGCCTGATCAGTGGCAGATTCGTAGGCGATATTGCCTACTTGTATGCCAACGCTTAGTAGCAAAAGCTTGGCATCTCCTAGCTTCATGCCTACTAATTGGGGTACTTCAACCATCTTGTTACCTAATCCAGCCCCCACTACCAGATCAATCCTAGCACCCTGGGCAATCAAAGTCCCGGTTGCTATCTCCTTGTCCTGGTGCCACTGCTCAAGTACGGCATTTTGAGCAATGTCCGGTATATATTTAATGGCACCCAGCAACAGCCCGTGACTTTTCAAGCGCACATGAGCGTTTCTGACAGAACCATCTACAAGGTCAGGCATCTTGACTTTGGGGGGCGTTTTGGTGTTGAGAGTTAGGTAAATCTTTCTTCCTTCTTTAACACGTGCACCTGCTTTGGGGTATTGTTGTAGAACGGTCATGGGGGGATAGTCAGGTTCGTAGGAAAATTCTTCGGTGACTTCAAAACGCAAGTTACGTTGAGCCAAGTAGGCATCTACTTCTTCCAGGGAAATACCTTGTAGATTAGGTACGGTGATAAACTGGCCGTGGTGGGTCAAGACTGGCAGCAGGAAATTAAAAAACAAGAACGAAACACAGCTTCCAACCACTGCCATTAGACTGAGATGTAGCACAATGAGCTTGAGAAAAGGCCTGTTGAGTTTCATAGTCCTATTTTGGGGCGTGCTTTTGGAGACCATACTGAATGATGTTCTGGATAAACGCAAGGGGCGTGTAGCCATGCAGTGCGCACTGGTGGAAAATACAGGTAGCAGGCGTCATGCCAGGCAGTGCGTTGACTTCAATAATCCATGTTTCAACATGAGTGGGGCTGTAAATCTTGACAAAAGCATCGATACGGGCATACCCTTCTAGGTCTAGGAGTTGGGCCACTTTTTTTAGGTCCTGCCTCACCCGGTCAGCCACTTGCTGGTTGATAGCAGGGTCTGGATAGAAGCGTGCTGGCGTAATGTTTTGACCCTCTCCTGCCAAAAATTTTTCTTCCAGAGAAAGTATCTCTCCAATAGATACTACTTCTGAGGGGGCAAAGATTTCATAGGTCCTGTGGCCCTGTGCATCCACTTGGGTCAACAATCCACCAGTAATCTCCAGAAAATGTGCTGCATCCCCCTGTTCCACCAGTGCTTCCACTAAAAAACATGGCTTTTGTGGAAATTCAGTATTAGGCTTTAGTCCAAGTGTTTGCACGTGGGTAGCAGACAAGCCTGCTGTAGTTCTAAAAGTAGCTGCGGCATAGGCAGTAAGCATGGCTTGGTTCTGGATTTTGATGACAGCAGCACTACAACCTTCATCGACAGGCTTAGCAATGAAAGGGTAACTGAATTGGGCTTCTAGGGTAAGAATGGCAGCCGCGCTGTCTTGCTCCCACATTGCCTGGGGCATCAACGCCTGATCAGCCACGTGCACGCCCTGTGAATGCAGAAATTGGTTGGTCTTCCACTTATCAATTGTCAATTGTGTACTCTGAATACTTGACCCGTTGTAGGGAATACCCTGCTGAGATAAGAGTGTTTGCAAAGTGCCATCTTCTCCAGGACGGCCATGCAGGGCAATAAACGCAAAGTCAATGCGTTGGCCTAGCGCCTCGTAGTCAAGCTCCTCGGACTGAAGGTCTTGTGCGTCAGCATACTGGTGCATGATCGCAGCAGCTTCTTGCCGAATAGGTTCCATGAGGGCCTGGTCCTGGGAGGTTGTAGGATGCAAGAGCTTCTCATGGATATCGTCGGCATTGTCTTTGAGCAGGATATTGATGGGCAGCACAAAGAGCCGGTGCTGTTCGGACGTTCCAGACAAAAAAAGGGGGACAGGTGTATACTGTGTGGAGGAAGCTAGTTTTTCGAAGATATTTCTACCGCTCTCTACAGAGATATGGCGCTCGGCTGAAAAGCCACCCATTATGACCCCCACGCGCAGCTTTGTAGTCCTGTCTTGGTCACTGCCGGCTTTGTTCTGATCAAGGTTATCCAATAACTGTGATGAGCGTCGGTTGGTTGTGCGCCTCCTGGCAGCCAGCGAAGTTCGGATCAAGAAAGTAAGTAGCTGGGTAGGATTCAGGCCCATTTCGGCTGCTTGGTGAAATAGAAAGGAAGAAGGGTTCATCCCTGCAGTTGTGTTGGGATCATTGAGATAGACTTGGTGATGAGGCGTAAAAAAGCCGTCTATGCGAGCGTATACCTGAAAGCAAAGCGTTTTAAAAAGGCCTGTACAAGCTTTTCTGATAGCATGTAGCTGTACAGCTGGCAATTGCATAGGCGTCTCCTTGCGCACCATGCCTGGCAGGTACTTAGCCCGATAATCAAAGTGCATATTGCCCTTTATCATTTCTGTAGGAGGCAGGGCAATGGGCTTACCTGGGATTTCCTCTAAGACAATGCAGGAGAATTCTCTCCCTGCTATATAAGCTTCGAACAAGACCGCTTCCTCACCCTGAAGACTATTGAGTTGGATAGGTGCACGACTGGCACTAAAATGGTGGTCTAAGTATTGAAGTAGGGCATCGGGGTGGTCAATAATTTTCTCTTCGATCGCTACAGGCAGTCCAATGCCTTCACGCAAGTCAATGAGCGAGGCTATCCATTGCTGCTTGGCTTCTGGTGTTAGGGATTGCCAAGTAGCTGCGCTTACTTCTTTGATAAATAGGCTACGATTGACGGCTGCTATAAACTGATCGACTGCACGCTCTCTAACAATAGATACACCAATGGAGGAGCCTTGGCAAGGACTTTTGACGACCATAGGAAGTCCCACCCAAGATATAATCTCTTGGAAGAGCACTGCCTTGTCTGTTGTCGCCTGCCACGTGCGCTTGAGGAGTACTTTGTGACATGGCACGGCAAAGCCCGCTCGCCGCATGAGCTGCTTCTGTATCACCTTGTCGATACCCAAAGCAGCTCCCAAGACACCTGTACCAGTATAGGGAATCTGATACCATTCTAAAAGTCCCTGTAAGGAGCCATCTTCGCCATAGGGGCCATGTAAAGCTAGAAAAGCAACGTCAAACAATTTAGAAAATCGGTCAGGAACAATGCGTTCTCCTACACGACTAATCAATTGTGCTAATTGATCCTCTGCTAAAGCACCCAATGACTCTATATAGACCGAAAAACTACTTGCAGGGATTAGATCACTGGGTGGATAAAAATCTCGGATAGAGCCTTTGTAAAGGTATTGCCACTGAAGGAGAATAAAGTTGCCCAAGCTATCTACAAAAATAGGTACAGGCTCAAAGAGCGCTTTGTCTAGGTTGTCATACACGGTGCGACCTCCTGAAAAGGAAATCTCCCGTTCTCTCGAGGGCCCTCCAAAAAAAATACCGACTTTCATAAAGTGACGCTTAAAAACTACCTTGTTCTCTCTACGGTTTGTGTAGGTGCTACCCGAGCATTGCGTATGGCTATCTGTTGTGCCAGGATAGTAGCTACCCAATCGAATGCCTTAGAATTTTCTTGCAAAGCAACTGGAATGCCTGTGTCTCCCCCTTCACGTATGTACTGCACCAAAGGTATCTGTCCTAGAAAAGGCACTTTGTGCTGAGTTGCAAACGCCATACCCCCCTCTTTACCAAATAGATAGTACTTGCTGTTGGGTAGTTCTGGGGGTGTAAAGTAAGCCATGTTTTCCACCACACCGAGTATGGGCACGTCAATACCTGGCTTTTGAAACATGGCCAAAGCCTTGGTGGCATCAATTAAGGCTACTCTCTGTGGTGTGGTGACGATCACTGCTCCCGTTACAGGTGCGGATTGTACAAGCGTAAGGTGGATGTCGCTCGTACCTGGCGGTAAGTCGATAAGTAGGTAGTCTAGTGCGCCCCAAGCTGTATCGCCTAGCAGTTGTCTTAGAGCCTTGCTCGCCATAGGTCCCCGCCACACCATGGCCTCATCGGCGGGTGCCAGCAAACCCATGGAGAGTAGCTTAATGCCATGCTTTTCTAAAGGCACAAGGTAGTTTTTACCAGTCTGCTGCATGATCTGAGGCTTTTCCTGCTCACAGCCCAGCATGGTAGGAATAGAAGGGCCAAAAATGTCTGCATCCAGCAAACCCACCTGGGCCCCAAACTTTGCCAAAGCCACGGCCACATTCACAGCTACAGTAGATTTACCTACTCCCCCTTTGCCCGAGGCAATGGCAATGATGTTTTTTACCTGCGGCAGTACTGGATCATGAGCTCTGGTAGAGGTTACCTGAGCACTTAATTGGATGCTTATCTCTAGGTCTTCAGCTACTTTCGTATGAATGGCCTCTATACAAGCTTTTTTGATGATTTCTTGGAGAGGGCAAGCAGGGGTGGTAAGGACCAAGGTGAAGGCCACCCCCCTCTGATTTACATCCAGGTCTTGAATCATGCCCAGCGTGACCAGATCTTGCTTTAAATCCGGGTCTTCTACAGTGCGCAGTGCATTGATGACTTGTTCTTTGAGGGGCAGCATCGCTAAGCACGTAGGACTCTGCAAATTACGTCATCATGCTCTATTTTTTAGTATCTCTCCCTCAAAAAGTTGTTCTGCATAAAAAAGATGGGTGTCATAGGATAGTTGAAGCAAGGAAAGTTCTTCCTCCTGCTACGTTGGGGCGATCTTTGGTATGTATCCTGGCACTTTTCTTCTTAGATATCAGCCCGGTCTACCAATTTGGGGTCCAGGGTTTTACTGGTTCTAGCACCTAAGGTTTTAATGTTCTGAGCTCTACTTACCAGATTTCCTCTGCCCTCATGTAGTTTTTTCATCGCCTCTACATAGGCTTTTTGGGCAATGTCCATCTGTCGGCCCAAGTGCTTCAGGTCTTCTACAAAACCTACAAACTTATCGTACAGTGCTCCTCCTTGTTGTGCTATTTCTAGGGCGTTGTGGTTTTGGTATTCATGCTTCCAGATATTGGCAATGGTACGCAGCGTAACCATCAAGGTAGTGGGTGAAACTAGCACAATGTTTTTCTCATAAGCTTCATTAAAGAGCCCCAAATCGTGCTGCACAGCCAGGCTAAAGGCAGGCTCTATAGGGACAAACATCAATACAAAGTCCAATCCCTTGAGATCATACTCGCTCTGGTAGTTCTTCTCGCTGAGCTCTTTGATATGCTTGCGAATCGATTGGATGTGCTTCTTGAGTGCTAGCGTTCGTTCAGAGGGTTGTTCGGTATTAAAAAACTGCTCATAGTTGATCAACGAAACTTTGGCATCGATAATAATGTGCTTGCCTTCGGGCAGTTTAATAATAACATCTGGTTGGTAGCGTTTGCCTTCTTCGGTAACAAAAGATGCCTGAACATGATACTCTCTGTCTTTGATAAGGCCAGATTTTTCAAGGATACTTTCCAGAATAAACTCTCCCCAGGTGCCCTGATTTTTGGTATCACCTTTGATAGCTTTGGTCAAGTTTTCGGCTTCTTTGGTAATCTGTGCATTCAGTTCACTAAGCTTCTTTACTTCTGTACGCAAAGCCACACTGCGCTCTAGACTCTCTTTGTTAGTTTGGACTACCTGCTTTTCGAACTCTTGTATGCGCTCTCCCAAGGGCTTCAAAAGGCCCTCTAGATGGACCTTATTTTGATCGGTAAATCTTTTGCTTTTTTCTTCAAGAAGATCGTTGGCCAAGTTTCTGAACTGAACGGTCAGTTTTTCTTGCATGGTCTCCACTTCTTGCTTTTGCTCGCCTAGCTTTTCCGTAAGGTGTTGGTTGACTGTTTCTAACCGAGCAAAGTCTTGCCCCAGTTGCAGGTTGTGATTGTTAGTTAGCACAAGCTCTTCTTTGGCCTCTTCTAGCTGCTTCTGAGCTCCTTCTAACTTAGCTTGCAACGCTTGACTATAGGCACTGAGCTTGGCATTGGCTACGTACCAGCCGCTTAGTACGCCGATTAGAAGCCCGATGATGAGATAGACAGTTAGCAAAATGTAGTTTTTAGAAAGTTAAGGCTGTGATAACACGAGATTGTTGCAAAAGTATTTGTAGATTCAAAGTAGGCGTAGCGTAGCCGATAGGCGAGCTGTTACCGTCCCTGCTCTATTGCGTCACTCACTGCAAACCTATACCCGTATGCCTATTAAAACTTCTCAACCCCTAAGCTACGCAAGTTACTACGTAGAGAAAAGAAAGACCAAGCGCGTCTTTCTTAAGCAGATAGCCCAACTCATCCATTGGGAGTCTGTTACTAGCGTGCTGCAAAAGTATTATCCCACAGGACAGGCAGCCCAAGGCAGAAAAGCCTATCCAGCCCTAGTACTCTTTAAGATGACCTTACTGCAGACCTGGTATAATCTCAGTGA
>JBJORC010000025.1:0-13375 GCA_046049605.1 Bacteroidota bacterium | reverse complement strand
AACAGCTCGGTTTGTTGTTGATGAGGAGATTTTCCTAGCCTAACGGTGATATTTTCTGCAAGGTTTTGGATTTAATTTATCCTTTCCTTGCGTTTTTTGCTACGCTATTTTGGGTAAAATTCTCAGAAAATATCCCTTATCGCATAGTATGCAATGAAATTCCCCTTTGTTAAGAGGCGACTATTTAGTTATTTTTGGGTCAAAAAAACAGGTTTTTGGGCACGATGAAAAAATATATACTCCTTGTAGGGCTTTTTTTGAGTACTGCAGTGACACATGCACAGGGACGACTAGGCATTCAATTATCGCCCAGTATATCCATCAACAGAGTTTATACGAATCCCAACAATGCGGGTTTCTCCTCGGCAGGAGTGGCTTTTCGGTTCAAGCTCGGTCCTACCTATGACTATCCTATTCAAGACCATTGCTATGTCAGTACAGGGCTATTGTATTCAGTCCAACACCTTGCTATTAAAAACGAAAAATTGTCGCCTAACATTCGAGAAAAACATCTTCTGCACTGCTTACAAGTTCCTCTACTCCTCAGACTTTACACGAGCGAGCTTACGCTAGACACTCGGCTCTATGCATCACTAGGCGTTGTTGGTCAAATCAGAGTCAATGCGAGAAACACTGAACTACAAGAAAGTCGGGACAAGTCTTTTATTGAGGAATTTCGCCGTTGGGGCTTGGCAGGCTTGCTGGGGGTAGGGGTGGAGTATAACATCAGCCCATCTACTAGTGTTTTTACAGGCGTCAGCTACCAATATGGCCTATCAAGTGTGCTTGCTAAGCAGGCTCAGAATCCATCTGCTTCTCAGGTAATCGGTTATAGTGACATGCTGATCCTTGATCTAGGCGTAAGATTTTGAGAAGCTTTTGATGCGTTGCAGGGCAGCCGTTTTATAATAGCTGCTGCCGCTTGTATGTTGCTTGGCTTGCCCGACCTATCCAACTCGCAAAGTAGGGTAGGCATGTGCACCATGATTCACATTGTGGCGTAAGGGCTTTCTACGGTGGCTCAACGAACAGCAGCGCAAGACCTCCCGCTGCATATTACCGCGCATGCTCGTGAAGATTACGAACATTTTGTTATGTTTGCACTCCCTGTCCTGGGTGCTCCGTTAAAGTCTTGCTTGAGCCTTAAGAGTGCGCACTTGTGTGCTATAGAAGTATGAAGTTATCTGCATTTAAGTTTGACCTGCCTGCTAAACTCATTGCGTCCCATCCTGCCGAAAATCGAGATGAGTCGCGACTGATGATTGTCCATAAAGACACTGGGCAAATCGAACACAAGTACTTCAAAGACGTGATCGATTATCTAGTCGAAGATGATACGTTGGTAGTCAATGATACTAAAGTATTTTCTGCCATGCTCTATGGAAACAAGGAAAAGACAGGTGCACAAATAGAAGTCATGCTCTTGCGAGAGTTGAGTGAGGAGCATCACTTGTGGGATACGCTGGTTGATCCAGCCAGAAAAATTCGTGTTGGCAATAAATTATTCTTTGGTAATGGGGAGTTGGTGGCGGAGGTCCTGGACAATACCACGTCTAGAGGAAGAACACTTAAGTTTCTGTTTGATGGGACCACAGAAGAGCTGCATAGTATCATTGAGCATCTGGGCAGTACACCACTTCCCAAAGAGATCAAAAGAAAAGCAGCTCTCGAAGATCGCAGCCGCTACCAAACCGTTTATGCACAAAAAACAGGCGCTGTGGTAGCACCTACTGCGGGATTGCACTTTACCCCACACTTGCTAAAACGTTTAGAGTTACAGAGTACCCACATTGCCTCTCTTACACTACATATTGGCTTAGGAACACTGAGGCTTGTTGATGTGGAAGATCTAACCAAGTACAAAGTAGACTCTGAGTTCTTGTCCATTAATACAACAACGGCACAGTTAGTCAATCAATCATTAGATAAAAAGAAACGGGTGTGCGCTGTTGGTATTTCTACTGCCAAAGCCATAGAGGCCTCTGTTTCTGTGGCTGGTGGGTTGAAGGTTAACCATGGGTGGACAAATAAGTTTATTTTTCCTCCCTATCAATTCAGAATCTGTACGTCGCTGATTACTAATTTCCACTTACCAGCGTCAGTCCCACTCATGACGGCTGCTGCTTTGGGGGGGTATGATTTGCTCATGGAGGCATATCAAGTAGCCATCAGGGAGAAATATCGCTTCTTTGTATACGGTGACGCAATGTTGATACTATAGTTAGTGTGGCCTGATTGCAGTAAAGGTGTAGCAGGACTCTTTCATCTTGACGCTAAAGCCGAAGCTTTTTTACTAAAGGCAACTTTGCTGGCCTTCTCTGCAGCATATCAAGGACAAAATATTGGGCAGAAGAAAGGCCTGACCCCAATGTAGTATCATGAAAAAAAGTTGCCTCCTCATCGGTCTATTTCAGTTTTTATGGGGCTGTTTCCTCTCGATGCATGCTGGGGAACAAACGGCAACCACTAACGATGCCTTGGAGCACCACATAAAAGCGCAGATCGATCAAAATAACTTGCCAGAACATGTTGCAATTATTATGGACGGCAATGGTAGGTGGGCTACAAAACAAGGTAAACCAAGAGTATTTGGTCATCAAAATGCTATACAAAGCGTTAGAGAGGTCGTAGAAGGTTGTGGTGAGCTGGGCATCCCCTGCTTGACCTTGTATGCTTTCTCTACAGAAAATTGGAAGCGTCCCCAAGTGGAAGTGGAAAGTTTAATGTGCCTCATCACTACCACTATTGATAAAGAGCTGCCAGAACTCGTTCGAAACAATGTACGACTCAATTTTATAGGCGATTTACCCAGCCTCCCCAAGGAATGCCAAGAAACCATCCAAAAAGCCATCCAAGCTTCCCATCACAACCAGGGGTTGCTCCTGACTATTGCGTTGAGCTATAGTGGAAGTTGGGACCTAGCAGAGGCTGCCAAAGCCATTGCCCGGGACGTGCAAGTGGGCAAGTTGGCCCTGAAAGACATTGACGCTGATCTTTTCAAGCAATACCTCGCCACCAAAGACATGCCTGATCCAGTGCTGCTGATTAGAACGAGCGGGGAGATGCGGCTTAGCAACTTTCTTTTGGGGCAGGTTGCCTACACAGAATTGTTTTTTACGTCAGTTCTTTGGCCTGACTTTAGAAAGTGCGATCTTTACGAGGCTATATTGGCCTACCAAAAACGCGCGAGGAGATTTGGTAATTTAGATGCGTGAGTGTGATAGCATGACAAGAAGGTTTTACCGTACCGTTTTATTACAGCTTGTAGCGGGCTGTGTATCGGCTTCAGCAGCCCTAGCACAGACTACTCCTATACTCCATCCACTTGCGATTAATTACACAGCTCCAGCCAGCTACCTGATCAAAGAAGTCCAAGTTACTGGCACCAAGTCTATCGACAAGGAAGCGATTTTCACGCTTTTAGGTTTCAATTCGGGTGATACAGTGCAAATACCCGGACCAGCCATTAAGGAGGCCATACAAAGACTGTGGAGACAAGGGCTCGTTAAGGATGTAGCCGTCCATGCCTCTCTAGTTGCTGATCAACACGTTGTACTTACTGTAAGTATCACCGAGTGCTCCAGGTTATCAGCATATTCTTTTGAGGGGATTAAAAGGAAAGAGCAAGAGAAGCTAATAGAGAAGATTGCCCTTGTAAAAGGAAAATTTGTCACGGATGAGCTTATTAAAAACACCCAGCAAGCCATTCAAGACTACTGCATAAAGGAAGGATATTTGCATACAACAGTCACCATTGCCGCTGTGCCTGACCCCACGCGTGCTGATCATATGCAACTAAGTATCAAGGTTGATAAAGGCGAAAAAGCAAGTATCGGTGCAATACACTTTGAAGGCAACCAACACATCAGCAGCGATGTTTTAATAAGCCAGATGCAACATCTCCGTGAGAAGCCTCGTTTCACGTTGGTCAAGGACGTGCTCAAAGGAGTACTCACTTTGCAGCCCATCAGAAAAAAAGGAATGCTATGGCGTCCATTCAGCCTCCAAGAGAGTTGGGATTATCTACGAAAGAACGTGATTCTATTCTCCTCTGCATTCAATAAGGCTAATTTTGAGGAGGACAAAAAACGGATCGTAAGTTACTACCAAAGTAAAGGCTTTAGAGATGCAGCTGTTGTGGAGGATACTGTTGACAAACAACAGGATGCTTTACTAGATGTATGGATGAAGGTGGAAGAGGGGAGGCAATACCGTGTAGGAGACATCAGGTGGGTAGGAAATTATCTTTACAATGAAAACTCCTTGAAACAGATACTGAACATCAAAAGAGGAGATATCTACAACCCATTACTGCTCCAGAAGAAGCTGTATAATAATCCAGAAGGGCGAGACATCGCTTCGCTATATGTGGATGACGGCTACTTGTTCTTTCGGGCTGATCCAGTAGAGGTAGGGCTAGAAGGGGACACCGTAGACCTGGAGATCCGCCTACAAGAAGGACCTCAAGCACGTATTAACAAAGTACTGATTGCGGGCAATAAGATTGCGCATGACTATGTAATTAGGCGAGAGCTCAGAACTTTGCCGGGTGATAAATTTAGCAGGGCCAAGCTGCATAGATCCCATCGAGAATTAAACCAGCTCAGTATCTTTGACCCCGCTATTGAGATCTTACCTGTACCTAATTTTGTGGATAAGACCGTAGATATCAGATACAAAGTGAAAGATAGGCCCAAGATTGAAATAAAACTTTCAGGAAGCTGGGGAGGTGAATTCATTGGCTCAATCACGCTGGCCACTAACAACTTTTCGTTAGGGAATCTTGTTAGGTCACGTTCTCCACTAGGAGAAGCGCAAACTCTAGGGCTGAGTGCTGAAACCAATGGTAAAGGGTACAAAGAGTTTTCATTTCAATTCATGGAGCCATGGCTAGGCGGGAAAAAACCTAGATACTTTCACTTGAGTTTAAATAAGTCCGGCGAAGGTGCCCGCGGGTCGATGGGTGGAAAGACCGGCCTAGGGACAAGACTTACTTGGCCAGATGACTATATGGCATTAAAAGGTAGTCTTGCCTATTATCGCCATGATTATGAAGAGTATGATTTACTAGGTAACGAAGAGAAGCATACAGGCGTTTTAAACGATCTCTCTGTCAACATCTCCTTAGAACGCGATAGTACTGGACCTAATCCTATTTATCCTAAAGAAGGGAGTAAGTTGGAGTTACACACCAATTTTACGCCTCCATGGTCTTGGTTTTCTAACAAAGAGAGCAGCGGACTTTCTGTACCGGAGAGATACTCTTGGAAAGAGTATCACCAGTGGATGTTGGATGGTTCTTACTTCGTGCGTCTTTTAGACGACTTGGTGCTGAATGTGCGTGGCCATTTTGGCGTGCTAGGTAAGTTTCCTTCTCAAACGAACATCGGGCCATTTAAAAGATTTTCATTAGGTGATACTGGTCCCAGGCTTGAGCATCGCACCCTTAGAGGCAAGGAGTGTATCTCTCTGCGGGGCTATGAAGAGGACTACGTGACTCCTGAAGACAAGGTGACTGGTTACAAAGGAGGCGTAATTTATGACAAATTTGTGTTAGAGCTACGGTATCCTATTGTTTCCAGCTATGTGGCTACTGCCTATGCCCTAGCTTTTGCTGAGGGGGGGGGGGCATGGGCGCAATACCAGGACTGTAACCTGTTCGACCTGAAGCGGTCAGTAGGTGCGGGCCTAAGGGTGTATTTGCCCTTAGTCATAGGGACTACCATAGGCTTTGACTTCGGGTATGGATTTGATAAAAAGCCCACTGACAAAGGATATAATCAATTAGAGTTTCATTTCTCTATAGGGGCGAGCTTGCGATAAGCACTGTTCGCCTGCGTGTTGATAAAGCATAAATGTCTAATAACTAGGATAACAGTTCCACAATAAAAAACCCTAAATACTGTGAAAAAAAGATTGTTTTTAATACTCGCCTTGATGTTAAGTTTGTCCAAGTTGTACGCGAAAGAAAAATTCTCGCACATACAATCCCCGCCTTTAAAAATTGGATATACCAATGTGGAGTACCTTCTTGGCTTTTTACCAGAGGCAAAAATAATTGCATCTGAATACGCAAGTTTTGAAAAACAGCTTAACAATCAGCTGGGAGATAAACTAGAAGAGTTGCAGAAACAAGCACAAGCTTTTCAGCAAGGTCAAGGAGCTATGACTGAGGAGGTGAGTAATAAAAAAAAGCTGGAGCTACAGCAACTACAGAAAAAACTTGAACGACTTGAACTAGAATCGCAGGAGAAGCTTTATAACAAGCGCAATGACCTTCTCCAGCCTGTATACGAAAAAATTACGAAGGTTATTAAGCAAGTTGCCCAAGAGCATGGTTATACGCATATCTTAAACACTAATTTGGGGGGGCTATCCGTGTTGCTTTATGTAGATGAGGAGCACAACATCTCTGATTTAGTCTTGAAAAAGCTGGGGATCGACTCTGATAAAGAAAAAGATAAGAAGAAGTAAAGTCCCTAAAAGATGCAATACTTTGTTGCTGCGGTGTCGTGCCCAACTGTCCGTAGGCCAAGGCGGGAATATGGATGAGTAGAGCCGGTGCATAGTGACCATCAATAAGCACCTAGCGTGTTGTGTAAAGCTATGCTGCTAGTACTGCTCGGTGGGTTCTGTGATAGTACTTTTAGAAACTAGGTGGGCCTTACAAATAGGCGAAGCCAAGCTATTTAGCAAGGGAAGATTGCTCAAACAAGCAATAGGAGAGGCCCTTTATCATTTTAAAACGAATACATATCAGTTAGTGAATAGGGCATTCTTCTTGTAGGTCGTCAGTGATCAGATTTCCGATAGTATTACCTGCAAAAGAAAAATAGATTTGGCCAACAAGATTCGAGAAGATATACTCGAGCAGGCTAAGAATGATAACGGCTGTACTGTCATGAACATTAAACGAAAATGCCACCTGATGGTCTTATGCTTGGCTTTGACACGTATTGTTTGGGCGGAGCACTCCCAGGGCACCCTACTAGACAAGATTATTGCAAATGTTGATAATCAGATCATCCTGCATTCAGACCTAGAGACTGCTTACCAGCAGTACTTGCTCCAGGGTGATGAAGAGGTTGCCGACCTGAAGTGTAAGATGCTAGAGCGGCTGATTATCGATAAGATGTTGCTTTCTAGAGCCAAACAAGAAGGGGTAGTAGTGGAAAAGGAAGCAATAGCACAGGCGCTCGATGACAGAATGCAGTACTTGCTAGCACAAGCAGGATCGGAAGCGAGACTGGCGCAGTATTTAGGAAGGCCTATCGAAGAGATCAAAAGTGAGTTGAGAGAAAAAATAAAAGAGCAGCTGATGCTGGACAGAATGCGTGCCCAGCTTATCAACGATATCTCTGCTACCCCAAAAGAGGTCAAAGAGTTCTTTGAAGCTCTGCCTGCTCAGGAACGACCCTACTATCCCGCTGAAGTGGCCGTCCGGGAAATTGTACGGTATCCACAAGTCAGCCAACGAGAGAAAGATGCCCTGATAGCACAGATCAAAGCCTTAAAAGTACGCCTACAAAACGGAGAAGATTTTGAAGTTCTGGCCCAGGAGCACTCCCAAGATCTAGGTTCTGCTCTCCAAGGAGGAGACCTAGGCTTTTGGCGGTTAGGTGAGCTGGACCCTGCCTATGAGGCAGCAGCACTGGCGCTCCAGCCTGGTGAGGTGTCTGACCCAGTCACCACACAATTTGGTTGCCATTTAATCCAGCTTATTGTCCAGGAAGAAGACCGTTACAGCAGTCGTCATATCCTGCTTAAGTATAGTCCGGAAGTGCTTAGCATAGAGGTAGTCAAAAAACAATTGGCTCAACTGCGTTCAGAGATCTTAGCGGGAAAAGTTACTTTCGAGCAAGCTGCAATCAAGTCCTCTGAAGACCCCTCAACAGCCTCTAGTGGCGGGCTAATCACACGAGAGCATGGCAGTGCAAGGATGTTGATTGATAACTTGCCGCCAGATGTATACTTTGCCATAGAGCAGCTTGCTCCCGGTGCCATATCTGAGCCTATGCCGTTTACCACAGTCGATGATCGGGAGGCTGTCAGGATAATTTTCCTGGAGGAAAAGATAGCTTCTCATCAGGCCAACCTTGCGCAGGACTATGCAAAGATTCAGCAACTGTTAATTAATAAGAAGAAAACCACTGCACTGCAAAAGTGGTTTGAGCGCGCGCAGGCCAGCGCCTCCATCAATGTTGCGCCCGAGTACCAAAACTGCGAACTATTCAGGTAGTTGGTCGTGCTTTCCCACCGGCAAGGTTATTGCTTCACTTTTTATTATTCCTAGCCTAGATGGGTTACCTTACTCATTGTCTTTTTGCGAAAGGCATTGCTAGGGTGCGCAGTTTACCGAAATAGCACTTGTATACGTGTATTGACTAAGTTGAAGGCATGGTAACAAAAACATTGGGCAGTGCTGTTTATGGGGTCAACGCCTCACTGATTTCTATTGAGGTGAATATTGTTAAGGGGACTCACTTTTTTATGGTAGGCCTTCCCGATAGCGCTGTCAAAGAAAGCCAACACCGGATAGAATCTGTCCTCAAACACATTGGTTACGCTATGCCTCGCCAGCGTGTTATCGTTAATCTTGCCCCAGCAGACATGCGCAAAGAAGGTGCTGCGTACGATCTTCCCATTGCCCTGTGTATTCTGCATGCATCCCAACAGTGCCACTTCGATCATTTAGACGAATATATCGTATTAGGAGAATTGGCCCTCAACGGCAGCCTCCGCCCTATCAAAGGTGTATTGCCTATTGCTATTGAAGCACGCAAAAGAAATTGTAAAGGTTTTGTTCTTCCCCAAGAAAATGCTCCGGAAGCAGCCATTATCAATAATCTGGACATCATTCCCGTACAGCACATTGAAGAAGCTATTGATTTTTTTACAGGTACTAAAACCATAGCCCCTGCTGTTGTAGATGCGCGAGCTATGTTTGCCGATGCTGTCAATGATTATTCGCTTGATTTTGCAGATGTCCAAGGGCAAGAAAACACCAAGCGAACCTTAGAAATTGCCGCTGCAGGCGGCCACAATGCGATCATGATCGGCCCTCCTGGTGCTGGAAAGACCATGTTGGCCAAACGCATCCCCTCCATTCTTCCTCCCTTTACGCTAGAAGAAGCCCTGGAAACTACCAAAATTTATTCGGTTATCGGAAAATTGGGCCAGCGAGATGGCCTACTGGCTACTAGGCCTTTTCGGGCTCCCCATCACACGATCAGTGATGTTGCGCTAGTAGGAGGGGGTAGTATTCCCCAGCCAGGTGAAATATCGCTTGCGCACAACGGCATCCTTTTCTTGGATGAGCTGCCAGAGTTTAGAAGGGCCGTGCTAGAAGTCATGCGCCAGCCTCTGGAAGAGCGGAAAGTTAGCATCTCTCGTGCTAAAATTGCTGTAGACTTTCCAGCCAGCTTTATGCTCATTGCCAGCATGAATCCTTGCCCTTGCGGCTATTATAACCATCCTACTAAGGAATGTGTCTGTGATGCTGCCACAGTACGGCGTTATTTGAACAAGGTGAGTGGTCCGCTGCTAGACCGGATAGATCTGCATGTAGAAGTAACCCCTGTCTCATTCGATGAGATGACTGCTCGAAGGACTACAGAAAAAAGTACGACCATTAGAGCACGGGTCGTGCAAGCCAGGGCCATACAGCAGCAACGTTTCCAAGCTTTCGAAGACATTCACGCCAATGCATTGATGCCCTCTGCCATGGTCAAAAAAGTATGTGCTATTTCCAAAGCGGGGCAAAATTTACTCAAAGCTGCCACAGAAAGGCTTGGCCTGTCTGCCAGAGCCTACGATCGCATCTTAAAAATGTCCCGCACCATTGCCGACCTTGCAGGCACTGACGCCATCAAAGAAGAACACCTGGCTGAAGCCATCCAATACCGAAGCTTAGATAGAGAAGATTGGGGAGGCTAAAAAAAGTTATCAGCGATACGTTATCAAATATCAGCGCCGGTTGCTTATTATTCGACAACTATCAGGTAATAGCTCTTCTTACCTTGCTGAGCCAGGAGATACCTATCCTGCAGCAATTTAAAATTAGGCTTTTGACGAGGATCGGTAACTTTAATTTTGTTGATACTCAACCCCCCTTCTCGTATCATTCGGCGCGCTTCTCCTTTTGACTGAAAGATGACTCCTTGTGTAACACTCGACACTAAGTCTGTTACATCAGCCAAATTCTCCCACGCTTCCTTGCTGATAGTGATCTGTGGTACATTGGCAAAGATGGTTAGCAATTCTCGCTCATTCAGCTTTTGGATGTCTTCTTGGGTAGTAGGGCCAAACAATATCTCAGTGGCCTGGGCAGCTTGGCAATAAGCTTGCTCAGAATGCACCCTAATGGTGAGCTCTTTGGCAATAGCCTTCTGCAAGATGCGTTGGTGGGGAGCTGTACCGTGTGTCTGGAAGAGCGTTTCTACAGTTGCCTGGTCCAGCAGTGTAAAGACTTTGATAAGTTTGTGTGCGTCCTCGTCTGGACAATTTAACCAAAACTGATAAAAAGCATATGGCGAAGTCATAGTCGGGTCGAGCCACACATTGCCTTGGTCGGTTTTGCCAAACTTGCTGCCATCCTCTTTCGTAATGAGAGGTGTAGTTAGTGCAAAGGCTGCGCTACCTGCCTTTCTTCGAATGAGCTCTGCACCTGTTGTTAGGTTGCCCCATTGGTCTGCTCCGCCCATCTGCAGCTTCACGTTGTGGTGGGTGTACAAGTGGTAAAAATCATAACCCTGTAGCAGCTGGTAGGAAAACTCAGCAAAAGAGAGTCCTGTCTCTAGGCGCCGCTTCACCGAGTCTTTGGCCATCATATAATTAACGGATATGTGCTTGCCTACCTCGCGCAAAAATTGCAGAAATCCCATGTCCTTGAACCAGTCCAGGTTGTTCAGTAGCACTGCGCCATGTGCCTGGTCGGAGAAGTCCAAGAAACGTTGCAACTGCTTGCCGATGCATGTTTGATTGTAACGGAGTTCCTCTTCACGTAAAAGCCTCCTTTCTGATGCTTTCCCTGATGGATCGCCTACCATGCCTGTAGCCCCTCCCACAATGACCACTGGCTTGTGCCCTGCCATTTGAAAGTGCTTGAGTAGCATGATCGTAGCCAGGTTGCCGATGTGCAGCGAGGGCGCTGTAGGATCAAAGCCCACATAGCCTGCAGTAGCTTCTTTTTTGAGCTGTACTTCTGTACCAGGCATTATATTGTGCACCATACCCCGCCAGCGCAGGTTGGCTAAAAAATCTTGCATATAGAAGGAGATTAGTACATAAAATGCTAATATAGTGACCCGTATCAGCAGGTTCAAAAGTGCTCGACCAGCAAGTATTTGTTGCGCAGGTCGTGTGGCACCTAGTTGGTAGGCCTGGTTCTCGTGTCATCGGCTCTCTATTTAATTTGTTAACTTGGATAGGATTGTGGGCTACTATTTCGTACGTTATCTTTTGTAATGCTGTTTAGTCAACACGCATGGGCTGTGAATTATCTTAGTTTAGATTACCTCATCGTTTATGCCTTTCTACTCATCACCTTGATAATAGGTCTACGAGCTGGCAGGGGTATCAAGGACATTCGGGAGTATGCCAATGCTAACAAGATGTTGGGGACCGGGGCGCTAGTGCTCACTTGGCTAGCTACAGATATTGCAGGAGAGACCATTCTGGATATGACGGGTTCTGTTAGAACTGCAGGCATCATACAGCCACTTACAGTTTTTGGGGGAGTAGCTATTGCTGTCTTGCTGCAGGCACTGGTATTCGCCCCCAGGTTTACCCAGTTTAGCAACTGTATTACCATGGGAGACGTCATGGGAGCGCTTTACAAAGGCCCCAGCCAGGTCATAACGGGGGTATTGGGCTTCCTTGCCGCGCTCTGTATTGCAGGGATGGAGCTAACCGTCATGGGTATACTCAGTGAGAGCCTGGGTATTGGCTTTCACTTCGGGGTCTGGGTAGGGGGACTATTGCTAGTGTTGTATACCACCCACGGTGGCATTAAGTCGGTAGCTTTCACAGATGTGTTTCAAGGCCTTGTACTGTTTGCTGTTTTACCGATCATCACAGTAGCGGCTTTGAAACAAGCAGGGGGCATCAAGCAAGTGTTGCTCCAGGTGCCTACAACACAACTCCGATTGTTGAACCATCCTCAAGCATCCTACTATACAGCGCTGTTCCTCTCGCTCAGCGTTTTTCAGTTTTCTGTCATTGACCCTGCCCTGATGCAGCGCATATTGATGGGAAGAACCAAGCAGCAGTTACGTAATCAATTTTTTATCGTAGCGGTATGTCTATTGGCCTTGATGGTTGCTTTATCCTTGCTGGGGCTTTCTAGCATCGTTTTGTTGCCCGACGAAAACACGAATGTGCCCATAGTGCTACGCATCATTGATCATGTTCTCCCCATAGGGCTGAAAGGGTTGGCTTTGGCGGGCCTTATAGCCATTACCATGGCAACGTTCGATTCATTTCTGCATGCGGCAGGGCTCACCTTAATTCATGATGTTATTCATCCGGTATGTAAAAGACTGGGCAACACCATCGACGAGCTAAAATGGGTGCGCTATGCAACGGTTTGCATAGGTATGGCCGTTATTGTTATTGGCTCAATGCGTGCAGATAATCTCTATAACTTTGTACTTCTGTCTTATAAATTTACGGGGCCCTTATTGGCCTTCCCACTTTTTGCAGGTGTTTTGGGGCTTAGGCCTGATCAAAAAGCTTTTTATGTTGCTTCGGGGGTTACCATGGCAGTGATTTTGCTGACCGAGTGGTGGTTGCCAGTATTGCAAGATCGTTGGGTTTCGGTTGTGGGGGTGGTCACTAATGGTATTGTCTTTTTGGGCATCCATGCTATTCGCAACCGTGGCTTTTCTGTTGTCAATCTTACCAGTAGCAAAGAATATTTGTGGAGACCACACCGTGCAGGCATATGGACGCAGCTTAAGAAGTGGCTACCCACACCCCAGCGTATAGTACATTATTCGCAAAAGCAAGTAGCCTATTATGGTGCACCCTATGCTTTATTCGGCGTATTCTGTTGTGTCAACTACCTCTTTCCTTACTTCATGTGGGAGCATGATGCTCCTGCTTCTTATAACCTGATGCTTTATTTGCGTACCCTAGGGGCCCTTGCTTGTGGCCTGTTGCTTGTGAGAGAAAAATGGCCTCAGTCTTTGCTCTCATACCTCCCCACCTTCTGGCACTTGACACTGCTCTACTGTCTCCCCTTTACCAGCACGATCATGTTCTTGCTTACCCAAGGCAGTGTAGAGTGGCTTATCAATGTGGCCCTCACCATCATGTTCCTCATCGTACTTGTAGACTGGATGAGTTTTATCATCCTTACCGTCCTGGGTGTTAC